>NZ_JBQTGH010000041.1:0-535 GCF_052400625.1 Thermophagus sp. OGC60D27 | reverse complement strand
CCATAATATTCATCAAATCCTCTGGTGGGATATTTTTCACTCAGTTCATTGAGCTTATCAATTACTTCCCCATCATCACGCCGGCTTTCATAATACCACATCGAGCGATGCAAATCCGTTAATCGGCATGCCCTGCCAATGCTGATGTTATAACTTGTCTGTAAGTATTCAGCTCTTGCTTTCTTCTGGCAGGGCTTTAAAACTTTTTTCCCAACAAATCTTTTAACATCTTATTATCCAGACTCGCCTCAGCATACATTTGTTTCAGCTTCCGGTTTTCTTCTTCCAATTCTTTTAATCGTTTAAGCTGAGAGACTTCCATCCCAGAATATTTCTTGCGCCAATTATAAAAGGTGGCTCGAGATATCCCATATTCACGACATAAACTTTGGGCTTCAATACCACTTTCATACTCCTTGAGTATCTTTACTATCTGACTCTCTGTAAATCTTGACTTTTTCATAACTGTTTTTTGACTGCTTAAAATTAATATTTTGTCTAATTTTAAGCTGTCCAATTTGCGGGGAAGGCTACA
>NZ_JBQTGH010000040.1:0-735 GCF_052400625.1 Thermophagus sp. OGC60D27 | reverse complement strand
GCTAAGTCGTAACAAGGTAGCCGTACCGGAAGGTGTGGCTGGAACACCTCCTTTCTGGAGAGTATTGGACTTGTTAAGTAAGGAGAACAAGGTGAGGCTTTTAGCCTTGGGTTTTGCATTTTTTTAAAAAACAGACAAATAGGGGATATCAGAGGCGGACAGAGACAGGACGCTAAGTATGTCCACCTGCATTATCGATACGGTGGAAAAAACAGTCCCGTAGCTCAGTTGGTTAGAGCACTACACTGATAATGTAGGGGTCGGCAGTTCAAGTCTGCCCGGGACTACAACACCAGATGCCGGAAATACGCATCTGAGGCATATCCCCAGAAAATAAAGACGCAAACAGTAAGCGTCAAAGGATAGCAATATCCACGAAGGCCAAAAAAGGCCAAAAAGATCATTGACATATTGGGAAGAATAAAAATCAAGAAGCGAGGGCAAACGCGAGCGCAATAGAGCTTTAGTTAGTGGATGTAATTAAAAAGGCATTCACGGATTAAGAAAGTAGAAAAGGGCGTATGGGGGATGCCTGGGCTCTCAAAGGCGATGAAGGACGTGATAAGCTGCGAAAAGTTGCGGGGAGGTGCAAATAACCTTCGATCCGCAAATTTCCGAATGGGGCAACCCGCCGTAATGAAGATACGGCATTCCGAGTAATCGGAAGGCGAACCCGGTGAACTGAAACATCTAAGTAACCGGAGGAAAAGAAAACAAAAGTGATTCCCTAAGTAG
>NZ_JBQTGH010000039.1:0-810 GCF_052400625.1 Thermophagus sp. OGC60D27 | reverse complement strand
TGTGATTATAATGATGGACCCCCTGTGGTAGAAATCACCAGGACCATGTGATTATAATGATGGACCCCCTGTGGTAGAAATCACCAGGACCATGTGATTATAATGATGGACCCCCTGTGGTAGAAATCACCAGGACCATGTGATTATAATGATGGACCCCCTGTGGTAGTAATCACTAGGACCATGTGATTATAATGATGGACCCCCTGTGGTAGAAATCACCAGAACCATGTGATTATAATGATGGACCCCCTGTGGTAGAAATCACCAGGACCATGTGATTATAATGATGGACCCCCTGTGGTAGTAATCACCAGGACCATGTGATTATAATGATGGACCCCCTGTGGTAGAAATCACCAGGACCATGTGATTATAATGATGGACCCCCTGTGGTAGTAATCACCAGGACCATGTGATTATAATGATGGACCCCCTGTGGTAGTAATCACCAGGACCATGTGATTATAATGAACGACACCCTGTGGTAGTAATCACTAGGACCATGTGATTATAATGATCGAAATCCTGTGATAGGAATCACACGTCTGCGTGATTTGTAATTCATGCATAACTTAAAAAATGGTTTTGCAATCCGTATAAATAAATCAAAAGAAAAAGAAAAAGAACTTAAATGTGATTTAATCTTTATCGCGTAGAAGAACGGGATTACAATTCCCTGAAATGATGCCTTGTGATTGCAAATCCACAACGACCAAGGGCTAAAAACAAATTATGCAGAAAAATTTCTGTTAGCTTACCGGAAAATTCTTTTCCTAAGCTATCGGCAAAAATTTGGAAGCCTTAACG
>NZ_JBQTGH010000038.1:0-1043 GCF_052400625.1 Thermophagus sp. OGC60D27 | reverse complement strand
ACCTAAGGCGGGTGATTTGACGTTTTATCACCTGCCTTTTTCTCTTTATTTTTCCCTTAAGTTTACAGCAATGCCCCCAACCCCCTAAAGGGGGAGTTCCATCGCGCGATATTTGGAAAATAGTAATATTTGGATTTAGCTGAGTGCTAAGTAATGCGGGAGGCATGGTTCTCCCCTTTAGGGGAGTTAGAGGGGTGAGGGGGAAAAGTTGATCAGAAGTTATAAGCGAATAACCAACAACAATTTTCATTCGCGCGCCCCCTGTGGCGTCCTAAAGAGAAAGTTCCCTACGCGCACCCCCCAACCCCCTAAAGGGGGAGTTCTTACGCGCGATATTTGGAAAATAGTAATATTTGAATTTAGCTGAGTGGTAAGTAATGCGGGTGGGATTTTTCTCCCCTTTAAGGGAGTTAGAGGGGTGAGGGGAAGGATTGGAATATCCTGAAAGACTTACTTCATTAGCTCTCTGCATTTTTCGGTTATCTGCGTTATTACCTGATCTGTATTTTCTAATACATCCTTGTTGGTAAACCTGATGACGGTTATTCCCAGACGGTTTAACTCTTCTGTTCGGTTTGTGTCATATTCTTTTTGGGTTGGTTCATCGTGGATATTGCCATCCAATTCTATTACCAGTTTGATTTTATGACAATAGAAATCGGCAATAAAAATATCAATGGGATGTTGTCTTCGGAAGCGTAATCCCAGGATTTTATTCCCTTTGATGCGACTCCAAAGTGTTTTTTCGGCCGGTGTCATGTTTTTTCTTAGAAATTTGGCCTTTGTGAATATTGCAACCTTCGCATTATAAAACATTTGGGTTTTGTCACTTAAGGGCATGATGGATAGTGTTTGAAATTATTGGTTGCTATTTCTTCCGTTTTCTCCTTGGCCTTCTATAAGAAAAGTTTTTTTTCGCACACTTCTGTCCTCCTAAAGGGGGAAGTTCCCTATGCGCACCCCCCGACCCCATTGCTGTAAACTTAAGGGAAAAATAAAGAGAAAAAGGCAGGTGATAAAACGTCAAATCACCCGCCTTAGGT
>NZ_JBQTGH010000037.1:0-1056 GCF_052400625.1 Thermophagus sp. OGC60D27 | reverse complement strand
TGTGAATCGGAGTTTTCTTGTTTTAAAAGTCGGCGGCGACCTACTCTCCCGCTTTTACGCAGTACCATCGGCGCTAACAGGCTTAACTTCTCTGTTCGGTATGGGAAGAGGTGGAACCCTGTTGCAATAACCACCTTAATTCGATTGCCCCTTGTATTCTGCCGCTCTCTTTTGAGCGACCGGGGGATAATGTCTTTGACATATCGGGTAAAAATCTTTCAGCTTTTGGCTCTTTTTTTCGATGAAGACTCGCTTCATCTTCGCCTTCGCAATAATGCTTTAGCTTCTTTTCTATCTTTTCTGATATCATCAGATGATTAGAAAGTTTCGGGTAATTAGTACTGCTCGGCTACATACGTTACCGTATTTACACCTGCAGCCTATCAACGTCGTCGTCTGCAACGCCCCTCTATGGAGATCTTATCTTGAGACTGGCTTCGTGCTTAGATGCTTTCAGCACTTATCCATTCCAGACTTAGCTACTCAGCTATGCTCCTGGCGGAACAACTGATACACCAGAGGTCTGTCCATCGCGGTCCTCTCGTACTAACGACAGACTCTCGCAAATCTCCTGCGCCCACAACAGATAGGGACCGAACTGTCTCACGACGTTCTGAACCCAGCTCGCGTGCCACTTTAATGGGCGAACAGCCCAACCCTTGGGACCTTCTCCAGCCCCAGGATGTGACGAGCCGACATCGAGGTGCCAAACCGCCGCGTCGATATGAGCTCTTGGCGGCGATCAGCCTGTTATCCCCGGAGTACCTTTTATCCTTTGAGCGATGGCCCTTCCATACGGAACCACCGGATCACTATGCCCTGCTTTCGCACCTGGTCGACTTGTCGGTCTCGCAGTCAAGCTCCCTTGTGCCATTACACTCTGAAGACGGTTACCAATCGTCCTGAGGGAACCTTGGGAAGCCTCCGTTACGCTTTTGGAGGCGACCACCCCAGTCAAACTACCCACCTAACATGGTCTCCCGCTCTGCGGGATTAGAACCCAAGCAATTGAAGGGTCGTATTTCAACGGCGACTCCATCTAACCTGGCGATCAGA
>NZ_JBQTGH010000036.1:0-1382 GCF_052400625.1 Thermophagus sp. OGC60D27 | reverse complement strand
TTCTTTGTCTCCGACCTATCCTACACATCAATTACACAGACTCAATGTTAAGCTGCAGTAAAGGTTCACGGGGTCTTTCCGTCCCGTTGCGGGTAACCGGCATCTTCACCGGTACTACAATTTCACCGAGTGCGCGGCTGAGACAGTGCCCAGATCGTTACACCATTCGTGCAGGTCGGAACTTACCCGACAAGGAATTTCGCTACCTTAGGACCGTTATAGTTACGGCCGCCGTTTACCGGGGCTTCAATTCAATGCTTCGCTCAACGCTAACATCTCCTCTTAACCTTCCGGCACCGGGCAGGTGTCAGGCCTTATACTTCATCTTGCGATTTCGCAAAGCCCTGTGTTTTTGGTAAACAGTCGCCTGGGCCATTCCTCTGCGCCCTGTCTCTCGACAGGGGTCCTTTCTCCCGAAGTTACAGGACTATTTTGCCTAGTTCCTTAGCCGCGTATCTCTCGAGCGCCTTAGTATACTCAACCCAACTACGTGTGTCCGTTTACGGTACGGGCCCCTTTACTCGCTTTTCTTGGAGATATCTTATCGTCTTCGCTTCGGCCGTAGCCTAGGCTCTGGGTGCATTTCCGTCAGCACTCAGACGCCTCGATACCCCGTCACTTTCTTTGTAAAGGGGGTGCAGGAATTTTGACCTGCTTCCCATCGGCTTCCCCTTTCGGGTGATCCTTAGGACCCGACTTACCCTGATCCGTTGAACGTTGATCAGGAATCCTTAGTCTTTCGGCGTGGAGGACTTTCACCTCCATTATCGTTACTTATGCCTACATTTGCTTTTCCATCAACTCCACAATACCTCACAGTACTGCTTCCACGTCTATGGAATGCTCCCCTACCACTACCTTGCGGTAATCCACGTCTTCGGTAGCTGACTTTATGCCCGATTATTATCCATGCATGGTCGCTCGACTAGTGAGCTGTTACGCACTCTTTAAATGAATGGCTGCTTCCAAGCCAACATCCTAGCTGTCTCTGCAACCATACCGCGTTTTCTTCAACTTAGCCAGCATTTCGGGACCTTAGACGGTGGTCCGGGTTCTTTCCCTTTCGGACACGGACCTTAGCACCCGTGCCCTCACTCCTAAGCACCTTTTAACACCATTCGGAGTTTGTCAGGAGTTGACAGGCGTTGAAACCCTCGCCTCCTATCAGTAGCTCTACCTGTGTTAAAATTTTTCTTAAGGCTGCACCTAAATGCATTTCGGGGAGTACGAGCTATTTCCAGGTTTGATTGGCCTTTCACCCCTACCCACAGTTCATCCAAAAACTTTTCAACGTTTACTGGTTCGGTCCTTCATCCCGCTTTACCGGAACTTCAACCTGACCATGGGTAGATCACCTGGTTTCGCGTCTATAACTACCGACT
>NZ_JBQTGH010000035.1:0-1442 GCF_052400625.1 Thermophagus sp. OGC60D27 | reverse complement strand
CAATGTCGTTTAGTTAAGGACAAAAAGCCTACTATTTAATTGTATAGTAATATTGTATATAATTTATTTTGTCGTTTTTTGCTGTCTTTGTATTTTTGAAGTATAGAAAAGGAAGTGTAACAATCTAATAACAGCGAGGTCTTTTTCCTTTTCGAAAGGCCTTTTAAATTATTTAAAAAATAAGATAGAAGATGAAGGTTTGTTAAAAACTTTCAGAACTGAGTCCCGTTTCTTTACAAGAGTAAGAGGTCTTAGTTTTTCATCGTTAATTTATTTTCTTCTTCAATTAGGGAAAAGCAGTTGCCAACAAGAGTTGGATAAGTTTTTTAAAGGTTCAGATGCTACCTATAGCAAAGGCGCCTTAAGCCAGCATCGTTTAAAATTAAAACCGGAAGTATTTTCTCACTTAAATATACTACAGGTTCAATATTATTATCAGAACGCAAGTGGTATTAAAAGATGGAAAGGTCATCGATTGATAGCTATTGATGGCAGTACAATTCAACTACCTTACTCTAAAGATCTAGTTAAAAACTTTGGCCACTTTGAAACCAAAACAGAAAATGGAAGAAAAGTTGTGATGGCAAGAATTTCACAGGCCTATGATTCATTAAATGAAATTAGTGTTGATGCACAAATTGATCATTACCGAACCAGTGAACTAGAATTATTTTCACGACATCTTCAAACCTTAGAAAAAAATGACTTAATAATCGCAGATCGTGGATATTCAGCTTATTGGATAATGGCTCTGGTATTAGAACAGCAAAAACATTTCCTAATAAGAGTCAAAGCCAATCGCTGGAAACTTGCTAAGGAATTCTTGAATTCATCTTTATCTGAGCAATATGTTGAAGTATCTCCATGCAATGAAGCTATAAAACGATGCAGAGAGCGAGGCATTTCTCCGAAAAAATTAAAATTACGCTTAGTAAGAGTCCGGATTGAAAACGGAGAAGATCATGTATTAATCACTTCATTAACAAATCAGAAACAATATCCTGTTTGCGAAATAATGAACTTATATATAAAGAGATGGCCTGTTGAAGAATCATTTAAACTTTTGAAAGTTAGAGCTCAATTAGAAAACATGAGTGGGAAATCTATGATTACTGTGAAACAAGATTTTTATAGGATAATCATGAGGGCAAACTTATCCAGTATCTTAAGCAGAAAGCTTACCTCAAAGGGAAAATCCAAGATATCTAAATCTAGAAAAAGAAACTATCAACTCAATCGAACCCAGGCATACCGAAAAGTGAAAGATATAATATTAGCATTTTTTACACCAAATATATGGGATGAGATCTTAATGGACTTTGCTTCCCAACTTCTTAATCAACTAGAAATTGTAAGAAAAGGAAGATATAACACACGATTTAAAAGATACTCTGGAAAACCTGTGGCATTTTCAGCTTACAAACCTTAACTAAACGACATTG
>NZ_JBQTGH010000034.1:0-1587 GCF_052400625.1 Thermophagus sp. OGC60D27 | reverse complement strand
AAGGCCAATACTTAAAAGAGCTAATAAGAACTTTTTGTACAACGAAGAGTTTGATCCTGGCTCAGGATGAACGCTAGCGACAGGCCTAACACATGCAAGTCGAGGGGTAACGGGAGCAGCTTGCTGCTTGCCGACGACCGGCGCACGGGTGAGTAACGCGTATGCAACCTGTCTTTAACAGGAGGATAGCCCCCGGAAACGAGGATTAATACTCCATGATACTGTATCATTGCCTGATGGTATAGTTAAAGCTACGGCGGTTAAAGCTGGGCATGCGTGACATTAGCTAGTTGGCGGGGTAACGGCCCACCAAGGCGACGATGTCTAGGGGTTCTGAGAGGAAGGTCCCCCACACTGGTACTGAGACACGGACCAGACTCCTACGGGAGGCAGCAGTGAGGAATCTTGGTCAATGGACGCAAGTCTGAACCAGCCATGTCGCGTGCAGGAAGACGGCCCTATGGGTTGTAAACTGCTTTTGTACGGGAATAAAACTATCTACGTGTAGATACTTGCATGTACCGTACGAATAAGCATCGGCTAACTCCGTGCCAGCAGCCGCGGTAATACGGAGGATGCGAGCGTTATCCGGAATTATTGGGTTTAAAGGGTGCGTAGGCGGAATGGTAAGTCAGCGGTTAAAGACTACAGCTCAACTGTAGATATGCCGTTGATACTGTCATTCTTGAGTTTATTTGAGGTATGCGGAATGAGTAGTGTAGCGGTGAAATGCATAGATATTACTCAGAACACCGATAGCGAAGGCAGCATACTAAGGTATAACTGACGCTGAGGCACGAAAGCGTGGGTATCAAACAGGATTAGATACCCTGGTAGTCCACGCCGTAAACGATGATTACTGGTTGTTTGAGCGAATGAGTTCAAGCGACTGAGCGAAAGCATTAAGTAATCCACCTGGGGAGTACGTCGGCAACGATGAAACTCAAAGGAATTGACGGGGGCCCGCACAAGCGGTGGAACATGTGGTTTAATTCGATGATACGCGAGGAACCTTACCTGGGCTTAAATGGGGAGTGACGTATGCCGAAAGGTGTATTTCTTCGGACACTCTTCAAGGTGCTGCATGGTTGTCGTCAGCTCGTGCCGTGAGGTGTCGGGTTAAGTCCCATAACGAGCGCAACCCCTGTTGTCAGTTACCAGCACGTAATGGTGGGGACTCTGGCAAGACTGCCGGTGTAAACCGTGAGGAAGGTGGGGATGACGTCAAATCAGCACGGCCCTTACGTCCAGGGCTACACACGTGTTACAATGGCCGATACAGAGGGCAGCGAGACAGCGATGTTGAGCGAATCCCGAAAGTCGGTCTCAGTTCGGATTGGAGTCTGCAACCCGACTCCATGAAGCTGGAATCGCTAGTAATCGCGCATCAGCCATGGCGCGGTGAATACGTTCCCGGGCCTTGTACACACCGCCCGTCAAGCCATGGAAGCCGGTGGTACCTGAAGTCTGTAACCGAGAGGAGCGGCCTAGGGTAAAGCCGGTGACTGGGGCTAAGTCGTAACAAGGTAGCCGTACCGGAAGGTGTGGCTGGAACACCTCCTTTCTGGAGAGTATTGGACTTGTTAA
>NZ_JBQTGH010000033.1:0-1590 GCF_052400625.1 Thermophagus sp. OGC60D27 | reverse complement strand
CATTGCTGTAAACTTAAGTGGCTAAAAGGTTGATAATGAAATGATAACGCGAGGGCAAACGGAGGCTTCCGCCTCCTGTTGTGAAGAACGCCCTCATACCTAATTTTTTTTGGCCAACATATTGTTGGCCCGGCGTTTTACATACCTCTAATATACTAAATATCTGCATTATATGAAATTTTTATTTAGATTATTTGTGCACTTCGCCAATTAATTCTTCCTTTTCGATCATCATGTAACATATAGAAATTACAAGCATCCAGTAGTCGATTTATTGTTTCTCTTGTGGAGCCTTTATTTCCTCTCATAATGTCAATAAATTTTTCTTTTATGAGTCTAAAGGCCTTGTATATTTTCAAAGGACTCACCCGCCTTCTTCTTTTTGTGTAGCTTATAATGTCCATTATTTGATAAAACTTCCATTGTAATATTATTATTATCAGTTTTGAATAAAGCAGAAATTCGTATCGGTCAATGCTCATTTTCTTTATCTTATGAAACGGAATATTCTGTTTCCAGGCTTTGAATATCATTTCTATTTGCCAACGAATTCCATAAATGCGCCGAAGTTCACATGCGGATATCATATTGGGTGAGCAGTTTGTTAAAAAAAGATTCAATCCAAACTTCGCTTTTCGCTGCTTTGATATTTGACGATTTTTTTTCTTTGCATTTTTTTCGGCTTTTCTGATTCTCTCTGCTTTTACCTGATCGGGAATCAATTCTATGACAAGACGAGTTTTATATTTTTCTTCGCCTATGAGAACTTCCTTTTCTAGCAGCGATAAATTATTTTTACGCATATATTGCTCTATTTTTGAGAAATCTAAAAGTTTTCCGGTAGCTGTATCACAAATTTTGGTCATGTTTGGTTTGAGTCTTGAAATATACCAAGCTTCTGCAGCATCAATCAATTTTAATACTTCCAGCGAAACATATCCCATGTCTCTTAATACTAAATCGTTCTTGTCAATTTCTGCGATTGTTTCTTTCGCATTGTGAAGGTCTTGATGATTAAAAGAACTAACGCTTAACTCCAGAACTTTTAAATTTTTCAAATCATATTCAAACTGAATCCTAACTGCTGATTTTGAACCGGAACCTCCACTACCGGGATATACGCTTTTGAAATGGTCCGGCAATTGATTACAGGTGGAATCTTTTATAATTATTCGCTCAAAACATGATTGTGTAAAAGAAGGAACCTTATCTTCAAGATTTGAATGAAGAAGCCCTTCCAATAATTGCTTAAGAAAAATCGTCGCATTTTTATTGAACCTCTTTTTTATTGCTTGTCGGGTAAGTTTAATACCAAACTTAAAATTTAGATACATAGCGATGTCATTAAGGCTAACTTTTGATGGATCTTCATTGCTAAATAATACAGCCTCAATCAAAGGGATTGGCCGGACTTTCCGAAGTCGTTTAATAAATCCATTCGATTTGGATAGGGTCAGAATGTTCTCGTTATCGAACATTTTATTAACTTCATCCTCTAGTTTTTTTATTATCCTTATACCTAAGGCGGGTGATTTGACGTTTTATCACCTGCCTTTTTCTCTTTATTTTTCCCTTAAGTTTACAGCAATG
>NZ_JBQTGH010000032.1:0-1776 GCF_052400625.1 Thermophagus sp. OGC60D27 | reverse complement strand
TTAGCGCCGATGGTACTGCGTAAAAGCGGGAGAGTAGGTCGCCGCCGACTTTTAAAACAAGAAAACTCCGATTCACATTAGTTGAGTCGGAGTTTTTTGTTTTATAACGGTTGAGATTAGGCCGATAGGCCGATAGGTTGATAGGCTAATAGGCTAATAGGCCAATAGGCCGATAGGTTGATAGGTTAATAGGCCGATAGGTTGATAGGCTAATAGGCTAATAGGCTAATAGGCCGATAGGTTGATAGGCTAATAGGCTAATAGGCCGATAGGTTGATAGGTTAATAGGCTAATAGGCCGATATAATAGGCTGTTAGGCTTTTTTTATCTACTTTTTTCTATCTATATCAACTTATATCTTCTTGTTATTTCTGACTTCTGGCCTCTGAACTCTGCGCTCTGGCACACCCCCTTTAGGGACCGGTGGGTGTGGGATGAAATCTAATGATCTTACATCACAAAATGTCAATATTATATTCAAGGATCTCTTCCTGGTTAATGGATACTGTCTCTAACCCTTTTAACACCTTATGAAGCAATGCTGTTCAGGTTATTATAGCAATGTTGCTCCACTTGAAAAAGCCGTACGGCTACAGAGAAAAAAGCAGGACTGCTTTTGTGACTAAAGCCGGCCTGATACGATAAGAAGAGAAGTGCCGCTCAAAGGTGATGTAAAGGGGTTTGTTGAAATGTAAATTAGTAGATGCCATAAAACCCGGAAGATGCTTTAGAGCTCCGTAGTGAGCATTAAAAGTCCCTTCAATCAAGAACTTGTTGAATTGTGGCCTGGCACCGCTATGGTTAATTGAAACGAGTCGTGGGAATTGTTTTACACACTGGGGGATAATTAATGTAGGTGAGTTTCATAAGACTAAAAACTTAAATTCATTAATGATTTAATTTTTAAAGCTCTTATACTTGTAAGGCTTGTATGATGATTATTGTTGGTCGTGCGATGGTTTATCCCGGTTTTTTATAATTAAAATTCGTTTTGAAAAAGGGATGATTTCGCGCTCAATCCGTTGGTATAGTAATCTGTTTTATTGTTTTCCGGATGGTGAAATGGTCTGCCTGTGCCTACCAAATAAAATCGAGCGTGGCTATCAACCAAATGGAACAGCTCTTGTCGGACGCCAACAACCTGCTGAAAAATCGGATAGACAAGCTGATGTCCATCTTTACACACGGCGACGCCAACTTTTATCATGGCTGCCAAAAAGCCAGAATGATTGTGGATTAAATGCAGATATGCCTTCAAGAGTGGTTTTATAACAGAGGTTAGAAGCCAGAAGCCAGAGGCTAGGGGTCAGAAGCCGGAAGGGGAGACTAGCGCTCAGGATAGCATAGTGCATGAAGCATCTGATATCTTAAATCTAATAATCTTACATCTAACAATCTAATGGGTTGATGGTAAAAGGGTGGGATGGTGAAGGGCGAGGAGTATCTTACCGACATTTTAACTCCTTGGTGCATCTGGCTATCCCCGGCAGCCCCCATTTGCTTACCGCAATATGCATTTGGAATTTTGGTTTTATGAAGAGTAATATGGCTGTTTTAGAGTTGGGCTGGAAAAGGGGGAAGGTTACAGACTGATTTTAAGCTGTTCGGTTTACGGGGAAGGTTACATAAGGTTAACCGGGTTTGACGTGACCAGATGTCCTCATTGCAAAAAGGGACGTCTGGTTGTCATCAGAACTCTGACCCGGATTCGGTCACCCGCAGGACATCTGCCTTCTATGCTTTTGACTAAGTTGTTGTAACCAACAAAACACCTCC
>NZ_JBQTGH010000031.1:0-1946 GCF_052400625.1 Thermophagus sp. OGC60D27 | reverse complement strand
GGCGGAAGCCTCCGTTTGCCCTCGCGTTATCATTTCATTATCAACCTTTTAGCCACTTAAGTTTACAGCAATGCCCTACGCCCCCTATCAAAATAATAAAGCACAAAATAATCAAAATCAATTTCATATGATTATTTTTCTCTTTCATCAAGCTAAGCTCTTTTTTCAACAACTCCGTTTCAAGATCCCGATCAATATCCTCCTTTAAAAACGCATTATTTGAAATAATCAATGAATCTTTAAATCCGGTGTAAAGTTCCAGAGCTTTCAATGCCTTTTCATACTCCTTTTCGATTTTCAACGCTTTATATAAAGAATACAAATTTTTTTGCCGCAGATCATTCCAACCTATGTCTTTTGCCAATTTCTCTGCTCGTTCATAAAAAATTACTGCAAGCGCAACTCTTTCCTGTTGAAAATAAAGATCTCCAAAAAGGCTGTAAATATTTATCAAAAACGATGATGCTGGACGGTCCTTGAAATAGTCCAATGCTTCATCCAAATAACGCGCAGCATCAGAATATCTTTTTTCCGCCAACAGAAGAGAACCGATGTTACATTTAACTTTTGCAATATTTTCTGTTTGATTTAGCGTCTCATAAATTTTAACTGCTTCACGATATTTTTCAATGGCAAGTTTATTTTGTTCTCTCCCCGACAAATAGATCGCAAAATCGTTCAGGACTGCAGCAGCATCCGCTAAAGAATCCATTTTTATAAAAAGAGACAAGGAATGATCAAAATATTGTTCAGCCCTTTTTAACCTCCCGGCCTTCTCCTGGACCAAAGCAATATTATGAAGACATTGGGCAAATCCATATTCGTTGTCAAGTTTTTTCTCGTATTCCGATGATTTTATAAAAGCCTCCAGAGCCTCATTGTATCTCTCCTTAAAATACCGCGTCAACCCCAAATTGTTGTAGTAAACTGCCCTTTTTCTATACGCAGAAACACACCCCAAAAGGTCAATGCTTTTTTGATAACAATCGCCGGAAAAATCAAACTGCCCCTTATAATAGGCAACTTCACCACGTAAGTACCATCCACTCGAAGCCAAAGTGTCATTACCTAAACCATTGACCTGACGAATAAAAAGAACTACTAAGGAATCTGCCTTTTCCAGTGAATCGGGGATCAATCGCCTAATCCTATTCTCAAGTTCTAATGCTGGAACCAAATCAATATCACCATTCAGGGGAAAAATATAATTTCCAAAAGTGAAAAAAATAATAAGGAACAGTAAAACAACTAACCTCAGAAATCGCTTCATGTCAGCGTCTCATTAACTTTAATACATAACCTATTAAAATGTTTCACAAAGCTAAGGAATAATGACCTATTATACACATTTTTTTAAGAGATATCTATCTTATGTTCTAAAGTCAAAATACGCTGCAATTAATCAAAACCATTACCATCTCAGAGTTTTAGTTATCCTATCGATTAGATTCATCACATAAGCCTAAATCTTATTCATCCACAAAAAGCCGTACGGCTTTACCTACAATAGCGGTACGGCTCTTACTCTAAAAGCGGTACTGCATTATTCCTTATAGCATTCCGACTATAAAACTTGGCGCAGAACTGCATTATAAGGTGTTAAAATGGTTAGAGACAGTATCCATTAACCAGGAAGAGATTCTTGAATAAAATATTGACATTTTGTGATGTAAGATCATTAGATTTCATCCCACACCCTCCGGTCCCTAAAGGGGGTGTGCCAGAGCGCAGCGTTCAAAGGCCAGAAGTCAGAAATAACAAGAAGAGATAAGTTGATATAGATAGAAAAAAAGTAGATGAAAAAAGCCTAACAGCCCAATGGCCTATTAACCTATCAACCTATTGGCCTATTAGCCTATCAACCTATCGGCCTATCGGCCTAATCTCAACCGTTATAAAACAAAAAACTCCGACTCATCTGGTGTGAATCGGAGTTTTCTTGTTTT
>NZ_JBQTGH010000030.1:0-1978 GCF_052400625.1 Thermophagus sp. OGC60D27 | reverse complement strand
TTATACCTAAGGCGGGTGATTTGACGTTTTATCACCTGCCTTTTTCTCTTTATTTTTCCCTTAAGTTTACAGCAATGCCCCTAACCCCCTGAAGGGGGAACCCCGCCGCACGCAACAACTTTTCTACTGAACAACTTATTTCTATTTATTTCTATTAATTTCTGACTTCTGGCCTCTGACCTCTGGCTTCAAATTCAAAACCTAATAGCCTATTGACCTATTGACCTATTGACCTATTGACCTATTGGCCTATTGGCCTAATAACCTATTGACCTCCCTACTCCACCAAAATCAATCCCTGACTATTGCCTGTGATAGACCGTCCACCGTCGGGGGTGACCACAAAAGTGTTTTCGATGCCGACCATACCCACGCCGGGGATGCCTTTCTTGGGCTCGACGGCGAAGACCATATTCTCGACCAGCGGTTCACGGAATTTCTGTGCCAGTACCGGCAACTCATCGACGGTGAGGCCGATGCCATGCCCCAGAAATTTCACACGTCGGCTGCCAAAGCCCATGAAGTTTTCCAGGAAATCGGGGCTTAGCTCCTCCATAATAGTTTCATAGATGGTTTCGGGGATATTTCCGGGTTTAAGCATCCGGGCCACCTTATTTTGTATCTCTACGCATTGGCGATGTATGTTTATCACCTCCTCCGACAAGGGATGGCCAAACATATAGGTCATGGTTTTGTCGGAATGGTAACCGTTTACGCCGATGGCCATATCCACAAAGACCAGGTCGCCTTTTTGAAGCTTTCGTTCTCTGCTTCCCAGGCTGGGCACAGCGGCATTAAGACCGCGGTTTCCGCCGGGACCGTCGAAATTGGTGGGGTACAATGAACTGTCGCCAAATCCCAGCTGGGCCACAACGATTTCGGTATCGAGCATTCCGAAACGGGCGGTGCCCTGATGTCCTTCTTTAACCATTAAAGCATACAATTCGGCCGCCAGGTCGGCTTCGCTCATCCCTTCCCTGAGAATTTGTGGCACCTTTTCCTCCAGCACCAGCCGATGGATGGCTCCGGCTTGTTCCATGTATTGAATCTCCCAGTGGCTTTTGACGGCGCGGGTAGCAGCAACCTGAGCATCCAGAGGACGATAATCCTGAAATGGAAAATGTTTTCTAAACCTATTGTAAACCGCCAGGGGTACGAATTCGGTTTCAAGGTAGATGGTATCAGGCAATTGGCTATATGAAGCCGCCGCATCACGATAGCTATTCATGGGATGAATATTGGCAAAGAGCGACTCGTCGCACGTCCGTTCATAGCTTCTGCGAACCCATAAGGCTTCTCCTGAGTTGCGTTCAATGATTAGCATCCCTTCGGGCATAGAGCCGGTGAAATAGAGCAGGTTGATTTTACTGAAGATAACGGCCATCTCCCAGTCGGGATTATGGCGGTCCATCATTTCCCGAAACCGATTCATGCGGTTATTTAATTCCGTTGCCGGTACTTGTTCTGTCATTGCTTTTCTGATTATTTTTTTACTAAAATTTACTTGCTTTTGAAATGGATTGGGACAAATGGCCATACTTAACAAAAGACGCCGGAAGCCCGAAGTCAGAAGCCAGAGGCCAAAAGTCAGAGACTAAAGGATATATATGGAAATAAGTTGATATAAATAGAAATAAGTAGCATTAACATCTTATAATCTAATATCTAATTATCTAACATCTAATCTCTGGCCTCTGGCTTCTGCCGCCCCTCCGGGGCTCTGGTTGTTTATGGTTGCATTTTTTGCTACCAATCTGTCGCCGCTCCGCGGCTACCATTCCACCATTCAGCCTTTCCCCGTTTCACCATTTTTTTATATCCACCATATTTCTACTAATACCTTCTATTCTAACCTCTGGCTTCTGACTTCCAATGCTCTTCTCCCCTCGCTCACCCCCTAACCCCATTGCTGTAAACTTAAGGGAAAAATAAAGAGAAAAAGGCAGGTGATAAAACGTCAAATCACCCGCCTTAGGTA
>NZ_JBQTGH010000029.1:0-2794 GCF_052400625.1 Thermophagus sp. OGC60D27 | reverse complement strand
GGATAGTTCACTTCCTCATCCTGCCGGATATGATCCCTCAACCAAAACCTTTAAATTCAGGGATAATGATGCCATCAACTCCGAAAATCTGAAAGAGGAGTTTTTTCATGCTTATCTGGATTTTTTCTACGACGGGGGTATTGCCCAATATGCTGATTCGGGGAGGGTAAATATTGAGTTTGAGGCGAAATTGTATAAAGATATTTCAAACGTTAAATGTTGTGTTGGTTTTAATATGGAGAATGTTCCTCAGGAAACTAAAGAACAATATGAAAATTGGATTTTTTCACAACAGGAAAATCCATCAATCATTTCTTTGATAGATTATCAAAAATGGCTTAACTTATTTAATCAGTATACAAATAAAGAGTATAGCTCTCCAATAAGCCCATTTCTTACTACTCCGGATGCACTTAATTCAATTATTTCTTTATCTAAATGTTTTTAAAACCTGGTCTTATGAAATCTTCAATTATCATCGGTATTCTCTTAATATTAGGAAATAGCATATACAGTCAGAACTATTTTTTGAAAGATAGTCTAATTAAAAAGGTTTCTGTATTTGATGATGATACATTTTATTATTATGTTGATTTTGATGGTTGCTATGATGATTTGTCTTTGCCTAAAGATATAAATGGCAAGGTGCCTGAAGTTATTGGGTTTAATTATAATCCTGAAAGCCAAATAATAAATCTTGCAGAAGAAATCTTTGATCTAAAAGAAATAAAAACATTGGTCAATAGTAAATGTATTTTAAAATGTATTTCTACTTCTTCAGGTAAAGTTGTTAGTGTATCTTTTAAGTTTTCTGAAAGGGAACCGAAAATTTGCCTGGATAAATTCGTAAAGTTCTCACAGCAGTTAAAGGAAAAAATAACCATAGAGACTCTGTTTAGTGAGAAAATAGCAGAGGAGGGATATATACAATCATCTTATGGGCTTTTTCTTGTATTAAAAAACATGTTGGAATAAGTGGCTAATAGTCAGGTTATCACTCAAATGGGGCAGATTTTTCCTGTTTGTTAAGAGATTATATGGTTTTTTTAAAATATGTTGGCTCTTGATACTAGTTTTTTTGGCCGGTTGTTGTGTTTGCTAATTTTAATTTTTAATGAGTTTGGCAACAAAGATGAATTTTTTACCAGACTCATCCAATTCTAACTTAAACTCTTTACCTATGAAGCAAATTTCTTATTCTGTATTTCTGCTTTTTGTTTTCTTACCATTGTTGGTTTTAACCGGTTGTGAAAAAGATTAAATGAAGGTCTCAACCAACGATTCAACTATGACAGACTTTGATTATTAAAGTATTGATGATGTGCATCAATAGTTTTATCAACAAACCGGAGGAAATGTCTTTCTGGAAATGAAATCGACGACGAAAAGTTCTGCTTTGCAAACCACCGATGTACCCCTGTTTGGTGATTGGGAGAACAGTGTATCTCGTACTTTGAGAGATATTAAAAATGTTGAAGTACCGGTCTTTTCACCGGCTGATGAAGCGACCTATTCAGAAGCCCTGAAAGGAATCAGCCTACCAAATGATGAAGAAAAAGAAAAAGCTGTTGGCTCACGTATCCGAATTGTGGTACAAACCAACCAGGTGACGGGCGAAACTCATGGTTTTTTGATGACGGTTATCCCCGACGAAGACTATCTTGCTTCCGGTGGCAGCATTGATTCTATTGATTATTACAACCGAGGCACCAATTTTACCGGATTGATTGTTTTTAATCATCTGGACGGAAACTTTGCGAATGCATGGAAGTACGATGGTGGAGAAATAGTAAGTGGTTTTATACCAATGGTTCCGGAAAAGACAGACTCAGAAAAGTCATTGAAAGCATTGGCCCAAATAGAGTACCTTATCTGTACTGATACTTATGTTAGTTTTGGGAGCCTTACCTCCTATGTTGGGAGCGATTGCTGGCTTAAGTCTGAAACGATTTGGTATTATGAGGATTACTACTGGGATTCCCGTGCACGCTATGCTTTTGAAAATGGCTTTGATCCTCCGATACAACAATCTTCAGGGGGGAGCAATAATCATGATAGTTCCGGAAGCAATACGGTGGGAGTGTATTTGCCGTACGATCCTATTAAAGAGACCCCGCTTACAATAAGCCTTCAAAATAAAAATAGACTCACACCCGCGCAATCCCTTATCTTAGAAAAAGCATTGTAAGAGCTGATTGGATTATGCAGTGATAAATATATTTATAATGAATTGGTCGCAAACAATCAAAGATTTAATTTCGAGATGGATAGTTCACTTCCTCATCCTGCCGGATATGATCCCTCAACCAAAACCTTTAAATTCAGGGATAATGATGCCATCAACTCCGAAAATCTGAAAGAGGAGTTTTTTCATGCTTATCAGGATATTTTCTACGACGGGGGTATTGCCCAATATGCTGATTCGGGGAGGGTAAATATTGAGTTTGAGGCGAAACTGTATACAGATATTTCAAATGTCAAATGTTAAATGTTGTGTTGGTTTTAATAATGAGGCTTGCCCACAGAAAATAAAGGATGATTATCTAAAATGGATTTTTCAACTTAGGGAAGATCCAGCGAGCCTGACGAATAGCGATTACCAGAAATGGCTTAAATTGTTTGATACTTATACGCTTTCGTATAGTTCTCCATTTGCATCAAATCTTTCCAGTCCGGATGCATTAAAATCAATATTGTCAAATTCAGGATGTTCTTAGTAAAATCTAAAGTTATGAAATTAAGAATCACATTTATAATTGCTTTTGTTTCTTTTATGGGAAGTATGTCTTATTCT
>NZ_JBQTGH010000028.1:0-3541 GCF_052400625.1 Thermophagus sp. OGC60D27 | reverse complement strand
GGATAGTTCACTTCCTCATCCTGCCGGATATGATCCCTCAACCAAAACCTTTAAATTCAGGGATAATGATGCCATCACATCCGGAAATCTGAAAGAGGAGTTTTTTCATGCTTATCTGGATTTTTTCTACGACGGGGGTATTGCCCAATATGCCGATTCGGGGAGGGTAAATATCGAGTTTGAGGCGAAACTGTATACAGATATTTCAAATGTTAAATGTTGTGTTGGTTTTAATTTGGAATCCTCTGCCCCGCAGGATATTAGGAATGATTATCAAAAATGGATTTTTCAACTTAGGGAAGATCCATTGAGCCTGACGAATAGCGATTACCAGAAATGGCTTAAATTGTTTGATACTTATACGCCTTCATATAGTTCTCCATTTGCATCAAATCTTTCCAGTCCGGATGCATTAAAATCAATATTGTCAAATTCAGGATGTTCTTATTAAAATCTAAAGTTATGAAATTAAGAATCACATTTATAATTGCTTTTGTTTCTTTTATGGGAAGTATGTCTTATTCTCAAGGCCCTGTTTTAAATGATACATTGCAAAAAAGCACCCGTTTATATGACGATGGTACATTAAAAACAATTTATAGGGATATAAATGAAGATAAATTGCCGAAACCATTGAGGGAAAGCAAAGATGTTCCAGAACTTATCGGTTTTCAGATTAATTCTGATGAAAAACTAGTGGAGATTGGAAATGAAATTTTTACGAAGAAAGAAATAGAACAATTGATAGAAAGTAGGTTTATATTAGATTGTAAGATTCTGCCTTCCGGTAAAATTGTTAGTGTATCTATTGTTTTTTATAAGAAGGACCCACAGATATGTATAAAAAAACTTACACTTTTTTCACAGGAAATTAAAGAGAGACTAAGTATAACTCCAATACTTTCAAAGAAAACAGACGAAGAGGGATATGTCGATTGTTCTATTTTTGCCTATGCGGTATTTCGCAATAATCTAAAACAGGAAAAGTAAATATCGAGTTTGAGGGGAAACTGTATAAAGATGTAACTACAGTTTTAGAAATAGGTTGTTGTACTGCTTTTAATGATTTAAATATTCCAAAAAAAGTTAGAGATGATTATTTTTCATGGGTTTTGTCAATTGCAGAGAATGCAAATGAACTGACTTTTCAAACATATCTTTCATGGTTGGAACGTTTTAACCAATACCATTCAGAATATAGCTCAGCCCTTGATTCAGAATTAAGCAATCCGGAAGCATTGTATTCAATTATTGATTCATCACCATGTTTTTAATTAGTAGTTATGAAAAAGCTAATTCTTATATCCATAATTTTTCTTTTTTTCATAGGAAGTTCAGTATTTAGTCAGACAGAAATTGAAATTTTGTCCGACACGTTAATTAGAGAACACCATGGATTAACTATGAATTCAAATGATTCTATTATTGTGTATCGTGATTATTATCCGGAAACTATTTTTCCTTCACCAAAAGCCAAAGCTGGAAAATTTCTTGTAGAATTTAATGTGGAAAGTATAAATACCAAGGAAAAGCTATTCCAGATTCGTGATGAAATTTTCACTTCTGAAGAGCTAGCACTTTTGGCGAAGTATCGTTTTACTGCTTCACTTGTGGTGTCTTCAAGTGGTAAAGTCAAAAGTGCTTCATTTCTGTTTATAGGAGGAGATCCGGGAATCGAATTGAAAAAACTGATTGAATATTCAAATCAAATTAAAAGAAACATCACTTTGACTATAAGCTTTTTCGAGAAAGTTGTAGAAGCAGGTTACGTTGGGCAGTATATTGTACTATATCGGTAGTTTAAAAACTTTCCTTCTTTTGATATATTAATAATACTCCGTTAAACTTTTTCAATTTGCTGTCAATCAAATGTAGTAGTTCAAGGTTGTAACAATCATTTTACATCTTACCTCTAAAAATCTAACGATCTATTGATATTAGATAGTGATATTTTTAATGGAGAAGGATATGGTGGTTAAGGATGATTATAAAAAATGGGTGTTTTCATTTATGGATAATATTTCATTTTTACCTTAACGGATTACCAAAACTGGCTTAAGGAGTTTAAAAAATATTCAGCTTATTATAAATGGCTTTAAGCACAGTACTTAATTATCCAAATACTTTAACTCAAGTTCTTAAGAAATCCAATTGCTTTTAAAATGTACAATTATGAATAAGATATTCAGAATAATAGTCTTCTTGTTCCTTTTTACAAATTTAATTCTCAGTCAGTACAAATCAAAGATTTAATTTCGAGATGGATAGTTCACTTCCTCATCCTGCCGGATATTATCCCTCAACCAAAACCTTTAAATTCAGGGATAATGATGCCATTACATCCGGAAATCTGAAAGAGGAGTTTTTTCATGCTTATCAGGATTTTTTCTACGACGGGGGTATTGCCCAATTTGCTGATTCGGGGAGGGTAAATATCGAATTTGAGGCGAAATTGTATAAAGATATTTCAGCACCTTATTGTTGTCAGGCCTTTTATGAAACAACAGCACCGCAAAATATTAAGGATGATTATGAAAAATGGATTCGGGCATTAAAGACAAGTCAAAGTTTTGTTATTTCTCCAACGAATTACCAAAAATGGTTAAAATTGTTTAATCAATATTCAATATCATATTCTTCCTCAACAATTTATTCTTTGAACTATCCTCATGCTTTAGATCATATTCTTAATTTGTCAAATTGTTTTTAAATATAGCATTTATGAGAAAGGTATTTTATATATCTGGTATTTTCGTTATACTCTCAAATATCACCTTTTGTCAGTCTCCTTTTCAAAAGATTGTTGATGTTAGTGATTTTACGGGTGATAAAACTATTACCTATATTGACAATAAGGATTTGCAAGGAGAATTACCCCTACCACGAGATGTGAATAATGAAATTGTTGGAATTGTTGAGTTTAAGCTATCATCAGAAGAAAAACTTTTAAACTTTATAGTTGATATTTTTTCTGATAGTGAAATTCAAGAATTGATTTCAAGTCAATGCTACCTTAAGACTATATCTACTCCAAACGGGAAAATTTTGAGTGCTTCGTTTGCTTTTGTAAATAAGGAGCCTGATGTTCCTTTGAATAAATTGGTTAAACTTTCAGATATAATAAAAGAAGAGTTCACAATTCATGCTGAATTTGAAAGAGATGTTGTTGATGAGGGCTATGTGAGATGCACTTATTGGCTATTTATTCAATTAAGTGAATTTCTTGAATAGCCATTTCTTAGTGAAGTCTAGTATTAAGCAAGAGTCAGGGTTTCACTTTAAGTGTAGCACTGACTTTTATTGTCGAGCCCTACTTTTTTAAAATGAATTTTTTTACTTTCGAAAACCAACCCCGCGATTCAGAAAATGAGTCAGATTTTTCTTGATTATAAAGAGATAATGTTGGTTTCTTTTAAAGTATGATAGCTATTTATACAACGGTTTTTTGATGGTTGTTGTGTTTTCTAATTTTAATTTTTAATGAGTTTGGCAACAAAGATGAATTTTTTACCAGACTCATCCAATTCTAACTTAAACTCTT
>NZ_JBQTGH010000027.1:0-4108 GCF_052400625.1 Thermophagus sp. OGC60D27 | reverse complement strand
ATCTTAGGATTTATACCGCTGGCAGGCGAAGCCCTTGATGTTGTCAACGGCATGTGGTATTTGGTAGAAGGAGACGGCGGTAATGCCACACTTTGTTTTGCCAGTATGTTGCCGGTTGTAGGGGATGCAGCAGTTAAATCATCGAAATATGCCATAAAAATCATAAAAGGCAGGAAACTGCAAAAACTCTTTGACCTGACCGATGAATCGCTGGCGGCATACGGGCGTATCGCCAAAACATTACAAAAAGGAGGGGAAATCACATGCCGGGAATGTCTTGAATTAAGCGGAAAATTACTGGCGCATAACCCGGGCAAAGCTGCAGCCATTGAAAAGCTTGCCATGAGGATCACCGATAGTGATCAGTTGAAGGCTGTACTGAACACAGTAGATGAAATGGGGATCACCCAAAAAGGTAAATTTCTGGATGATGTTCGTCAGATAGATGATGTGGCAAAATTTGATGCTGGATTGGTGGAGGCGTGGAAGAAAATGGATAACTTGGGTGCTGATGATGCTTTAAGGCAGAATACAGGGGCTTTGAAAGCGTTGGAAAAGAAGACGGCTGGAGACGAAGTGCCTTTACCAGATACATATCTCGATGCCAACTACATTAATTCTCATTTAAGTAAGTTTGATAATGGAGGGTCTTACTTGGTTCCAAAATCTGTCTTGGATAACAGAGGTAGAGATTTATTGGGAAGACCTGATGGTCAGTTCATAATACCAAAATCGGAAATGGATGATTTGCTGACAAAGACAGGAGGGGATATAACTAAGATTGAAAAAGAGCTTGGTATACCTGAAGGACTCTGGGAAGGACAGGAATTATCAAGAATTGACATCCCTGATCTTTCAGATTTAAATAAAAGAATGTCATCAGGGAATGAAATTGGTGCAAATGAACTTTGGATGCCAGGAGGCAAAACTCCTGCTGGTTATTCTGAAGTAGTTGTTGATCAAATACCAAAAGGAAAGTATATTGAAAATCCAATCAAATAGGACATTATGGATAAGATTATCGATAAAAAATGGGATTATACGCTTTACAAGAGAGGAGCTGATTTAATATTGTCTGCTGTTTGTGGAAGTGTAGGTATTTTTGAAATAAACGTAATTTTAACATCCTCTGAAGTAGAAGAATATAAACAAAATGGAACAAAGTATATAGAAACTTTGGTGAGGAAAATTCAGAGAACCCCTTCTTTTTATAAATCAAGACACGTAGAAATATCTCATGATACAAAAAAATAATCCTAACAGGGTGTTTTTTAATTGTATAGAGTGTAAATTAAACTCTGTCCATAAACTAATAAATCTTAATATTGCAGTTAATGATAGACAAGAAAAAAGAGACACCCGAGTATCGAGCCATGCGCGATTTGGCTTTGTAAGCTTCCCTTTTTTATGACAATGGCAAAGTAGAATATTTTATTTGAAACCTATTTCAAAAAGCTTTTTATGGTAGTTTTCAGGTTCTGTCAAGGGCGGCTGAGGTTCGAAGCCGTTTTTATACCCTAGGCACTTCTTTGGGGTTACTTGCTTTGCTTCAATTCATTGGGAATTACAATTCGTGGTTAAAAGGTTCTTAAAGCCCCATGCAATTGCAGTGCTGTCAATATTTGCCGATAGGACGTTGATATTAAATGGGAATTTTACCCAAAGTTAGAATTAGCAGGTTTTCAACACAGTTGGTCACTTAATTCAGGAAATACAAACCGGAAACTCCAAATCCTATGTCCCATCTTTCCCATAAGGTTCCAACCAACTTTATTCCTCATCCACTTCAAACATCCGGCAGCATTTTTCTGTTTTTCAAAATTATTTTATTTTTAAACCACGGTTATTCCGGGAAATGTATAAATCTCTTTTGAACCAACGTTCATTGACATAAATTTCTCTGGCGCCTTCAACCTGCGCCATCCCTTCAGTCCGAAAAGCACTTATCAGCTATCCCCACACTCCACTGACAACCTGATGGATTACGGTAAGCCCGACCAGAGAACCGCATTGTGGAAGTATCAGTGGGACTTAATTCATAACCCCGAGAAGATTTTGTTTAGCTGGACGCAGGATGAGGAAGAGGGGGCATTTATGTTATATGAGAGTTTTGTTACCATGGAGTTTGAAGATGTCTTTAGTCATTTTGAAGAAAATAAACGGCCGAAGCCATGGGAGTATGTCTATCTTGATAAAACTCTAAATCAGTGGGGGTTCTATATGGCAGAATTTGAAAGTTCTGTAAAGGACTACTTTAGCAGTATTGCTGTAAATTCAAAATATTTTACTGACCAGCAGGAAATTGATGTTTTTAGACAATATTATTACTATGACTTTTTGTTCCGTTCATATACATCGTATCTTATTTCCTTTTTTAACTCAACGGAGATTGATAGGAAGGAAGCAGATAGGTTGAAGAAAGTTTTTTATACCAGAGCTCATGAGTTAGAAGGAGTAAGTAAAGCTGTTGTTAGCCAATACACAGATATTTTATTGACGAAGCAGAAAGAGGAGAGGATTTTAGCAGAACGAAAAAGAGAATATGAACAACTAAAGGCATCTTATCAAAGGGAGAAGGAAAATCAAGCATTAATAAGAAACTATTCTAATGCTATGATTGGACTTACAACTGTAGGTGTTACTGTATTAACAGGTGGTACTGGTACAGTTTTTTGGGTGACTTTAGTTGGGGGCGGAATTTCTTTTGTAGGTAATACAGCGCAGATGTTTATTAGGTTATCTGATAATTCACAATTAAAGAGTAAATTAGGGTATATACCCACCGATTATAATGATGTGGTTTTTTGCTCAATTACATGTTTTATAGGAGACTCTGAAGAACTCCAGACAGCAAATGCTGTATTTGATGTAGTTGAAGGTGTAATATTTTTAAAATTAAATCCTGATATTGTTAGTGGTACCAATGTTGTTATTCAGGGGGTTGAAGTATATCAAGATATTGAAATTTCGAAATGATGATATTTAGAAGTCGCTTAAAGTCGTTTGTAATTTATTCAGTAGTAATTTTTTGTTTCATTACAATTACTGGAATTCTTTTGGAGATTGAGCTTGTCTTTATCGGGTACATAGGAAATTTAGCATTTTGGGGAATTTCGTTAATTGAAAGCAACGATTTTTATCTTGATGAAGAGAAGGTTGTTGTAAGGAATCGATTAAAGCCATATCCCTTTAAGCCTTTGATATATTATTCAAATATTGAATATATCCAGATTGTAAACTTAAGAAAAACTCGACATTCTTATCAAAGGGTTGAAGTTCAATTAATTGAGGGTAAATTATTGAAATATGCTTGTACTGGAATTAAGGCAGAAGAGTTAATGGCAATGAAAAATGAGTTTGAGAAGTATGATTTAAAAGTGATAAATGTAATTGACTAACTACAGTCTCTCTAATTTAGCCGCTTTAATCATCGAATCGATAGCAAATAGGATATGTTCCTGTTTATCTTCAGGGAATGAAAGGATGTCCTTGAAGCGGCGTAACATATCCGGGTTTTTAAACATGTCGGCATTTTCATTTTCTCCTAAAAGATAACCAACTGTTGTATCAAGCAGTGTAGCCAGTTTTTTGCTGCATCAATGCTTGGCGTCATCTCATCACGTTCGTAGCGAGAGATAACACTTACCGAAGTCTTAAGCTGTTTAGCTAAATCGGTTTGTGAAAGTTTTCTTTCAACCAATTCTTAAAAGCTCATTTGGGTAGTTTTCAGGTTCTGTCAGGGGCGGCTGAGGCACGAAGCCGTTATTATAACCTAGGCACTTCTTTGGGATTAATTGCTTTGCTTCAATTTATTGGGAATTACAATTCGTGGTTAAAAGGTTCTTTAAGCCCCATGCAACTGCTGTGCTGTCAATATTTGCCGATAGGACGTTGATATTAAATGGGAATTTTACCGAGAGTTAGACTAAGCAGGTCATCAACACAGTTGGTCACTTAATTCAGGAAATACAAACCGGAAACTCCAAGCCCTATGTCCTATTTTTCGTAAATATCCCAACCAACACTCTCCATCATCCACTTCAAACCTCCGGTAGCATTTTCGTGTTTTTCAAAATTATTTTATTTTTAAACCACGGTTATCCCGGGA
>NZ_JBQTGH010000026.1:0-6094 GCF_052400625.1 Thermophagus sp. OGC60D27 | reverse complement strand
ATGATGGGCGCAAAAACGCCACCTTCGCCTGTAAGTGATTTTCCACTACGCAATTGTTCTAAAGCCAAGTCGCGCAGGGCGCGATATCCGGGTGTTTCTCTTTTCTTGTCTGTCATAAACTGAAATATTAAGATTGATTAGTTTATGGACAGGGTTTATTTTACACTCTCCAAAATTCAGTTTAATGTTATAATATCGTTCCAACTTCTTAACTAAATCTTGAAATTTGGTATTAGAAAAGCTAAATATGCCTTCTGTCCAAAGTATATAATAATCTACATCAACGTTATAGACTTTAGCATCTTCTAATTTTTTATCCCAAAAGGCCATCTGTCCAGGCTCCAACACTACCCCTTTTTCAAATAATCCTTTGCCGGATTTTTCTATTTCAACTCGACCTTCAGATAATACCGTTTGAACAAAATCATCTTCAGGATAGGCAGTTACATCAAATTTGGTTCCTAGCACTTTAACTGAAAGACCGGAAGTATTAACATAAAAAGGCTTTTTTACATTCTTTTCCACCTCAAAGAATGCCTCTCCTATTAGAAAAACCTCTCGAGTTTTATCAACAAACCTCGATGGATAGATTAACCGACTTCCTGCATTCAACCATACTCTGGTTCCATCAGACAAACTAATGGTTGACCGACTTCCATAAGGAATTACTACAGTATTCATTCTTGGGTTACCACCATCGGTTCCTTCTTCTACCACCTCCTTTTCGTCAACAACAACCCTCCCATCTGAAGAATATTCTATGACAGATTCTTTTTCCTTCAAAGGAATATATCCCTGATCATCAATAATTAGAGCAGGTTCATCACCATCGTACTTTTCCAAATAATCTTCATAAATAGATTTGTCATCACCACTCTTCATATTAAAATATACCACCCCTCCCCCGACAGAAAAGAATATTAATGCAACTGCAGCATATCTTAACACAGATTTAAACACCGAAAGCCACTTCTTACTCTTTTTCCTTTCATCCAATCGGACAATAATCTTTTGTACCAATTCCCGTTTCTCAGAGTCAGAAAGTTCTCTATTATGAAAATTTAAATATTTCACAAACTGATTTTTGAAATTCAAAATATATTCTTTTTCTTCAGGGTTGGCTCTCAAATATTGGCACCAATATTCATCCAATTCTTTGGTCGGTTGAAAAATCCATAAAAAAAAAATGCGGATTATCAATCAATTTCTTTAAACGTTCCATAAAAAATATTTTATGACGATTGATCATCTTTAATAATAAGAGAACCCAAAGCTGTAAATGGGACAAAAAATTTTACATTTTTTTTCTATTTCTTTATTTTTTCACTCCGCCACAGACACAAAACACTTCAACCAAATAATATCCAATACATTTAATCCAACAAAAGAATATCTGCATTAACACTTTCTTTTATGCAATTTTGAATACCATCTTTCATCCACCTAGAAATCAAAATCATGTCATATAGTTTTAAATAAACAAAAAAATATTGCATTTTTGTTATTGGGAAAAATTTTATCTATGCAGAAATACAATAACATTAGGACAGTGTTTCTTTTGCTCAGCTTAACTTTTTTCTCAGCAGTAAATGGGCAGGAAATATTTCGATTTGATCATACCGGCACCCAAGAAGGACTTTCACAAAACACCGTTTCTGCCATATTTTGTGACAAGGAAGGCTTCCTTTGGATTGGCACAAATAATGGACTAAACCGTTATGACGGATACAAATTCAAGATATTTAAGGGAGAAAGCAATAAGTCTGGAATTTTCATCAATAATCGAATAACCGATATTTGGCAAGATGAACAAGATTTCATATGGTTTGTCACCCATGATGGTTATTTCCACTATTTCCACCCTGCATTCGAAAAAATTAACTCTATTCCTGATTTTTTAATACAAGAAACAAACGATAATTCCATAATATCAGATTATCTACAATATGATTGTAAGGAATTATGGATAGGCCTTAATTCCTTAGGAGTTTACCGTCTTGTTTTTGACAAGAAGGAACACAGTTACCAAACAACCCATTTTCTGAACCGTGGGCAATACGCTTTATCCAACAATAAGATTTCTTTTATTCGACGTGACAGCCTTGGAAATCTATGGATTGGGACTCAAAAAGGAATTAATTTTCTTTCTCAAAAAGATTTGAATGCCAATACACCTAACTTCCAACATTTTTTTGTTGAATACTCATTCACAAGTTTTTGCGAAACCTCCGATGAAATTTGGTTCGGCACAAAAAAAAACGGCATACTGATTAAAGACAAAAAAAACGGTATATTCAGAGAAGCCAGTCGAAATTCACAGATTTCTTTTACCGATTGTAGTACATCCATACTACACCTTTCTAATACCAATAATATTTATGCCGCTTTTGAAAATAAAGGACTATACTGTTATAATAAAGATAGTAACCAATGGAGAAAAATTACCACAACCGGTAAAAATATCGATCGATTATACGAAGACAGATATGGACAAATTTGGATCACCAGTGAACATTTCGGAATTGATCGTTACAATCCTTTGACCAACACTTCCAAACACTACAGACTATCTCCACCAGACAGGGAAAATACTACCGATTTGGAACGACACGTATTTTTTGAAGATAACAATAACAACTTCTGGATTGGACTTCATGAAGGCGGTCTAGCCATGTATATTAGAGCAAAAGATAAATTTCATTTTTACTTAAACGATCCTTATAATGAAAACACAATTAGTTCAAATATTGTTGCCGGGATAACCCATGACCATTCAGGACAGCTTTGGCTAGGACTGGGACAATATCTGGGCGGCATAGAGAGGGTTGTTTTGCGAAACCCTGGCTTTAAACATGTACTACCTCAACCCGAAATAAAAGAAATCTCTGACAACATTATCAGGTCAATTCATGAAGATAATCAGGGCCGTCTTTGGGTAGGAACAAAAGCAGGTCGATTACATATCTTGGATTCCCTTTTTAACCAACTGGCTTTCTTTGAAAAATTCACAACTGACAGAGGGATAATTTCGGCTGCCAACATTTATTCAATTACTACCGACCATAATGGACATATTTGGCTGGGAACAAAAGGAAAAGGATTATTGGTAAGCAAAAAACCAGTGAACAATTACCAAAGTCTGTCTAAACTGGATTTTTACAATTACCGGCATTCTGAAAACGACAACACCAGCCTGACCCACAATAATGTATACTGCATCGTTGAAAATCATGACCATGAAATGTGGATCGGCACCTATGGAAACGGATTAAGCCTTGTAATGGAAAAAAAAGATGGATCACGTTATTTTAAAAATTTTCACAGCCGAAATTCCTCCCTCGGAAGTAATATGGTGCGCAATATTTTGTTTGATTCTAAAAAACGTATGTGGGTAGCCACAGGATTTGGGCTTTATATGTCCGAAACTCCAGATAAAGGATTATTTTCAAGTTTCATCCACCATCCAGACAACCCCCAAAGCATTAGTTATAACGACATAATACACATTTTTGAAGATTCTCAAAAAGAGCTATGGTTTGGGACACTAGGAGGAGGTCTTAACAAACTGGAAAATCTTTCCGGCTCAAAAGCCTCATTTACTAGGATCAACCGAAATAATGGATTAAGTAATGATGTGATTTTAGCCATACATGAAGATAACAAACAAAACCTTTGGATCAGTACCGAAAACGGAGTAAACCGCTTAAACATATTAACCGGGACCATAGAGATTTTCAATACCAATAATGGATTGAGTTTTGACATATTTATGGAAAACACCTGCTACAAGCGACGAAATGGAACTATTCTATTTGGTGGCTACAAAGGAATTGAAATTATCGATCCCGATATGTTGCAGATTAAAGATTTCACTCCAAATATTGTTTTGACCAATTTTCAACTCTTCAATAAAGATGTTTCAATTCGGGATAAAAATTCTCCACTTACAAAAACCATTACTTACACCAAACACATTACACTAAAACATTATCAATCAAGCTTTAGCATAGAATTTTCCACGCTTGACTTCCAGGACCCTAAAATTGTACAATATGCCTACTTGCTCCAAAACTTCGATAATGAATGGAATATAACGGGAAACCAAAACAAAGCTACCTTCACTAATTTACCACCAGGAGATTATATTTTCAAAGTTAAAGCAACAAATCGTAAAGGGGGCTGGATCAAAAATCCACGTCAATTAAAAATTACCATTTTGCCTCCATGGTATAAAACTATATGGGCTTATATCGCTTATGGACTGATATTTATCGCCTTTCTTGTTAGCATAAAAGAAACAGTTTCCAAAATCAACCAATACAGAAATGAGCTTCAAGTGGAAAAACGCATTAACGAAGAAAAATTAAAGTTTTTTACCAATATTTCTCATGAAATACGAACACCTCTCACGCTGATTCTAGGCCCCTTGGAGGATCTTAAACAAAAGGCACACAAAGTCTCGCCTGAAATTAACAGAGAATTGAGGGTCATTCATAAAAATGGAAAACGAATGCTTCACCTCATCAACCAACTGCTTGACTTTAGAAAAATACAAAACAATAAGATGATACTTAAGGTTTCTCCTTTTGATATTGTCGATTTTTGCAGAGAAGTTTATGATAGCTTTCTGCCTATTGCTAGACACAAAAACATTACCCTTAGCTTCAAGACTGACCAATCCGATTCAGAAATATGGGCTGATGCTTCAAAATTGGATATGGTCCTTTACAATATTATTAGTAATGCCATAAAATTCACATCTTCGGGCAAAAAGGTAGCTATTTCGTTAAATCATACTTCCAAAGAAAATGTTGTGATTACAGTTACTGATGAGGGAAAAGGTATTCCGGAAAAAAATATTAGAAATCTATTTTCCAGATACACCATTCTGAGTAACAGCGAAAATGCAGGTACGGGGATCGGACTCTCCCTTGCCTATGAAATAACAAAACTTCACGGCGGAAGTTTATCAGTTGAATCTAAAGAAGGAGTTGGAAGCTCTTTTAAAATTCTTCTATTTAAAGGCAAACATCATTTTATTGGAAGAAAAGACATTGAATTTAATCCTCTTTTTGAGACCAATCTCCATCCCATCACATCTGATGTTTTGGCGCCAGAACATGAAATGATTTCCATTCCAAATAATGATATAAATCTCTCTCAACAGAAATATTCTGCTCTAGTCGTTGAAGACAATCCAGAAATACTGGCCTACATATCTACTGCTATCAATCAAAATTTTCATCCTTTTAAAACTTCTAATGCAATAAAAGCTCTGGAAATAATCAAAAAAAAACAACCCGATATTATTATCACTGATGTAATGATGCCAGGTATGGACGGGATGGAACTGACTCAAATCCTCAAAAAGGACTTTGCAACCAGTCACATTCCTGTCATAATGCTAACTGCAAAAACCGATCTCGAAGATCAAATTTCCGGGTTGCAATGTGGAGCTGATGCTTATCTGGCAAAACCCTTTAACGCGAAACTACTCAACACCATTGCAATCAACCAAATAGAACAAAGAAAACGCATCATTGCAAAATTCAGAGATAACAAAACCATTGATCCTGAGACCTTAAAAGTTACCAGTAAGGATGAACAGTTTCTACAAAGTCTCGTTTCCTATATTTCAAACCATTACTCGGAAGAATTCACCATTGAGCAACTGGCCGAACAGTTATGTGTCAGTCGAACCGTTTTTTATAATAAAGTAAAAGGACTTACGGGAATGAGCCCAGTGGAGTTTGTTAGGCAGCTAAAACTGAAAATTGCAGCTCAATTACTCGAAAAAGGTTATAATGTTTCAGAAGTTTCATTGCGAGTTGGATTTAATGACATAAAATATTTCAGTCGCCAATTCAAGAAACTGTTTGGCTATCCTCCCAGTCAGCATAAAACAGGCGCATAAAAAAAAGAATAAAAACTTCAATCTAGTGAAATAACACCTACTAAATTAAAAAAAAGCTTTTTTCGATAATCGGGATCTTCTTTATTCCAATAGGTAATTTGAACAATGTCGTTTAGTTAAGGACAAAAAGCCTACTATTTAATTGTATAGTAATATTGTATATAATTTATTTTGTCGTTT
>NZ_JBQTGH010000025.1:0-7494 GCF_052400625.1 Thermophagus sp. OGC60D27 | reverse complement strand
ATACCTAAGGCGGGTGATTTGACGTTTTATCACCTGCCTTTTTCTCTTTATTTTTCCCTTAAGTTTACAGCAATGGGGCGTAGGGTGGTTCTTATATGAAAGAAGTCTCTACAAAAAGAAGAAATAAAATAGCTAAACAAGTTAAATATCCTTTCTATAAATTGAATCGGAAATCGTTATTTTCGGCCGAAATCAGCAGGTATTTCGCCCCAATTTTCAGTCTCCCATTTTAAAAGTGGTTGCTGATAGTTGTTGTTTTGCAGCCACACTTCAGCCCGGTGAATCATTTTAAATAGCTGTTCGGTTTGTTTGTTTCGTTCCAGGAGGGTGGTGCACTTCTTTTTTTTTACCCAGCTCATAGCGGTGCGTGAGTCACTGTATATTGGGATATTTACATTTCTACGTTTCAGCTCAGCCAGCCCGTGAACAATAGCCAAAAATTCGCCAATATTGTTGGTGCCCAGAGGAAATTTCACATGAAACCACACTTCTTTGGTTTTGACATGAACTCCTCTGTATTCCATTGGTCCGGGATTTCCGCTGCAGGCGGCATCCACCGCCAAACTTTCGAGAATAGGTTTAGAACCAAAAAGCTTTTTTTCTGCTTTGTCTAAAGCTTTTTTATGGGGCGTGGCGATATTATCTGACCAGGGAGATTCATAAGCTTTTTGTGCCTCCGCCAACGTTTTGTAGGATTTGTATCTGGCGCCTTTATAACCTTTTATACGTCTGTTGCATTCTTCCCAGTTATCTACAATCCCTGTTTTATGCCCTACCCAGATCACATAATATTTTGTTTTTGCAGCCATACAGAGCTTCAATTTTTTAGAGGATTTAGGTCAGATTGGTTACGTTGTTCAGAAGCAATTTTATGGACATTGCCATCAAAATAATTCCAAAGAATTTTTTTAATACATAAATACCGGCCTGACCGATTACTCTTTCTACCATATTTGTCATGCGAAGCACTATGTAAACAAATACTATGTTTAGAAAGAGGCCAATAACAATGTTAATGGTGGCATATTCGGCGCGCAGGGACAGTAGCGTCGTGAAAGAGCCGGCACCTGCTATAAGCGGAAATGCAATGGGAACTATAGATGCGCCGGAGGGAGAGTCGTGTTTGAAAATGGTAACCCCCAATGTCATTTCAATGGCCATCATAAATAAAACAAATGACCCGGCAATGGCAAAAGAAGAAATATCTACACCAAACAATCCGAGTAGTGCCTTCCCCACAAACAGAAACGTTATCAGGATTATAAATGAGACCATAGAGGCCTGAAAGGCGTTAATTTTATTTCCTTTATTGCGCAAATCCACAATAATTGGAATGGATCCCAGTATGTCGATAACCGCAAAAAGTACAATAAATGCCGAAATGATTTCCAGTGCATTGAGTTCCATAGCTGTGAAATTTTACGTTGTAAAAAGTGGTGCAAATGTAGAAATAAATTCCGGTCATCAAACATGTAAAAAATCAGGGATTATGATGCGAGTGAAAGATTATTTTTTGAGGCTGGATTGATGAGATTCAACTCATTCATCAATTGGTGGTTATCTGATAACTTTTCGATCAGAAACAGAATATAGCGTATGTCAACACTGATACATCTTTGCAGGTCGGGTGAATAGGAAATATCTGACCCCATACCTTCCCAGTTGCCGTCAAAAGCCAATCCCACAATTTGGCCCCGGCTGTTCAATACCGGGCTTCCGCTGTTCCCTCCTGTTATATCATTGTCGGATATGAAACAAAGCGGGAAGGTTTTATTATTGTCGGATTTTTCTATTTTTTCGTTTTTTGAAAGGGACAAAACATCCGTCTGAATGCGGTAGGGAGATTTTCCGGAATTGATTTTTTCAATCATACCGCCAATAAAAGAAAAGGAAGCATAGGTTATGCCGTCTTTAGGAGAGTACGGTTTAATCTTCCCAAAAGAAAGGCGAAGGGTACTGTTGGCATCAGGATATATTTTCCCAATGGTATCAGTCGCGGATAATGATTTTAAAAGAAGGTGCATGGTGTATTCCAATTGTTCATCCATCTTATTGAACATGGCGTAAATTGGTCCAAACTTTTGAATTAGTCCATAATATAAATCGAATCCCGGGTCGGAAAGAAGTTGTTTTGCAGACGGTGCAAGGAGAAATGCGTCAAATTTATTTTTATCGGTAAAGAGTGACTTTGAATAAATTATTTCAACCTCTTTACTGATATCATCAGAGTGTTTGAGAAGTATGTCATTTTCAACTCTGAAGCTGTCTTCCAAATGTGACAAATAGTATTTGAGCATTGCTTCAAATACTTCTTTGTCGGTGGAAAAAGAAAAATTTTCAAAGAAATCCTGACTGAATTCTTGAAGCCTTGCAACTTCTTGAGTTAGCTGATTCTCCGGAACAGGATCTTCCTGCAAAAGATTGAACAAATTAAAGGTTTCCAATATAAGAGAGCTGATGTCCGGACCATTAATCAAACTCTCGATGGTGACGATGGTGGTTTTTGTCAGGTTTTGACGCATTAAATAGAGAATATTGGAAGCTTTTAGGGCATTTTGGAACTCGCCGTAGTGACTGAATTGTTCGCGTAAATGATTTTCCAATTTCTCCCTCTTGTCAATAAGTTTTAGTTTTTCGATGGATTCGTTTTGTCCGGTGGCATATTTCTGAAAATTAGCTGAATTAGCGTATTTGTCAGCATACTGAATGCCCAAAACAGGCGATTTTTTCATGTTTTTTTGCCAGACCGACTGTTTAATTTTTCCCACTTCGGCAATAACGGGATTGATAATGCTATAGGTTTCCTTGAGTCCGGCTGCGGTGATGTATCTCTGGGTTTCACCGGGATATCCGAGGGTCATGGTAAAATCTCCTTCTTCTACTCCTAGGGTTGAAATTTCTAGTATCCTGTTGGGATGGAATGGGACATTGTTCGGATCGTAATCGGCCGGGAGTCCTTCGGGTGAGCAGTATATTCGGTATATCGCGAAATCGGCGGAGTGACGTGGCCACATCCAGTTGTCATATTCTCCACCAAACTGTGCAATTTCTTCAGGAGGAGCTCCAACCAGTCTTACATCCCTGAAAGTTTGGGTGGTGAGAAGAAAAAACATGTTCTGATAGAGGAAATCCTTAATCTCGGCTTGTTGTCCATTACCGACAGATACGGTATCTAAAATAATTCTAGAAATGCTGTCAATGATATTTTGGGTCTCAATTCTACTGGAGGCATTTTCCAAAGCTTTGTTGAAAAGGGGGGTGAGATTTTTGGCATCAACGAGGATGGTGGCAGTTTTTCCCGGGTTGGGCAGTTCCGTCTCCAATGAATGTGCCCAATAACCCTTTTTTAACAAATCGTTGTCTATATTGCTATGCTTTTGTATATCACTGTATGCGCAATGGTGGTTGGTGAGCAGTAGGCCTTGTGAGCTAATAAAACTTCCTGTGCAGCTTCCTTCGTCAAGAGATACAATTGCACGATTTAGAGAAGACTCATTCTCTCCGAATATTTCATCGATGGGAACCTCCAGGCCCATGTCATACATTTTGTCTATCTGGGATTGAGGCAAATACCAAGGCATCCACATGCCTTCGTCTGCATGGATAGAATTGACAATGAAGATATGAAAAATGATCAGAAATATTGCCCGCTGCCACATATTTATCAATAACTTAAAATTTTTTTAACATTGCTAAACTACAACAGAATGGTTTCAATCTGTGATTTTGTAAAATTATTTTAAGATTATTTAGTATTTGTGGCGGTTGTTATTTAAGCCTTCGTGAATTGATTCCAGTCAGCGAAAGAGATTGGTGGAGGAGGAGAAAATTGACATAGTGCTTGGGGCAAAGGGGTGGATGATAGAAGAGTTGAAGGGCATCCAGAGGAACACTGAATGATCATAAATTCAACTGTTTATTTTTTTATATCCGGATATCAAAACGCTTCCTGTGGATGCGAACCCTGTTAGGTGTTTGAACCTATTACCGGATTATACCTACATCCTCAGGAAGCGTTCTATTTATTATTAAGCCTTAGGTCTTAAAGTGTTGCTGTCGAAATGAAAGAGTTGTTATTCAATGATTGTCATCTCATCAATCAAATTTCGGGCTCCTGCAAATTTATCGATGATAAACAATACATATCGAATGTCCACATTGATGCATTTTTGCAGTTCGGTTTCAAAAGCAATATCACCACTCATGGCTTCCCAGTTTCCGTCGAATGCCAGCCCGAACAGATGACCTTCTGCATTGATGACAGGACTTCCGCTGTTACCCCCGGTAATATCATTGTCGGTGGTGAAGTTGACGTATAATTTCCCATCTTCATTGGCATAGCGACCAAAATCTTTATCCTGATAGAGTTGTTTAAGTTTTTCAGGAACAGAAAATTCATAATTGCCGGGTTGTTCTTTTTCCATGACCCCCTTCAGGGTTGTGAAGTGTTTATAAAGAACGGCATCTCTTGGTTCATAATCTCCTACTTTTCCATAGCTTAATCGCATGGTGAAGTTGGCGTCGTCATAATAAACCTTGTCGGGATTCATTTCCTGAAGTCCCGCAATAAAGAGACGATGGTTTTGTTTGATGGTCATATTTGATTGACGAGTCTGTTCCAATAGTTTGATGTAGAGTTCGAAGGTGGATTTTCCTGCCGAATAAGCGGGATCTTTAGCCAATTTTTTTAAACTTGGATTTTCCAGAAAAGCATTGAGTTTTTTGGGGTCTGCAAAAACAGATTTTTGGAAGACTTTGCTGGCAAAACTTTTAAATCCGTCTTCTTTATCGGTAGCAATTTCCCGATAAAAAGAAGGATATAGTTCCGGATCAATTTCTTCAAAATAGAGTTTCAACAAGGCACTCATCACTTTTTGGTCGGTTGGGGCATGATAATCTTTGTAAAAGGCCTCCGCTTCATTTTTGAGCTCTTCCGCAGCGGCTTTTACCTTTTCTTTATCGTTCGCTTGTAATGCTTTTTCTAAGTCACGGGCTGACAAAGAAAAACTCAATATTTCCGTGCCACGCAACATACATTCGCGAACGAAATTTTGGGCAAGGTAGTAAGGTGCCCGATTTTGATAGGCTTCTTTCAGGGATGGCAAAACTTGTCCGTACTTATCTTTTAGTTGGGAAGATTGATTGGTCCAGCTTTGAAACTGTTTCTCCAATTTTTGTTTCTTCTCGACGACATTCAGGTTCTTCAATCCTCGGTTCATCCCGATGCTGTTTTTCCAGTAGTTGGAGCTGCGAGAATACTTGGAAGCATATTGAAGTCTGATTTTTTCACTGGAACTCATGGCTTTTTGCCATATTTCCTGCTTGATGCCACGAGGTTTGATGAGAGAAAAGTTAAAGATATTCATGCGCTCTTCGATCCCCCATGAGGTGAGATAGCGTTGGGTGTTGCCGGGATATCCCAGAGTCATGGCGAAATCCCCTTTTTTGTATCCTTTCAGAGATATGGGCAAATGATGTTCCGGCTTCAGTGGAACGTTGCTGGGGGAATAATCGGCGGGCTTTCCATCTTTGTCGGCATATACTCTGAAAATGGAAAAGTCACCGGTATGTCTGGGCCACATCCAGTTGTCGGTGTCATGGCCAAATTTTCCTATGGATGACGGGGGAGCTCCTACAAAACGGACGTCATTAAAGACTTCGTAGACGATCAGGTAAAATTGATTTCCACCATAAAAGTCGCGTACCATTACCTGATAGTGGGAATCCCCCTTTACACTATCAGCAATTTGAGTAGATAATTTTTTTATAGCTTCCTGGCGTTCTTCTTCCGACATATCATCGGATAAGCTGTCTTCAATTTTATCGGTGACATCTTCCATTCGTTTCAGGAATGTAACCGACAAACCCGGAGCCGGGATTTCATCCTCGAGCGAAGCAGCCCAAAATCCATCTTCCAGATAGTTGTGCTCTACAGAACTCAGTTGTTGGATGCTGCCGTAACCACAGTGATGGTTGGTCAGGATCAGCCCTTTGTCTGAAACAAGCTCACCGGTGCATCCGCCGCCAAAGATAACAACGGCATCCTTAAGACTGGAATGGTTAATGCTGTAAATTTCTTCGGCCGAGAGTTGCAATCCCATGGATTGCATTTTTTCAATGTTAAGTTTTTGAATCAGCGGCAGCAACCACATCCCTTCGTCGGCTTTCATTACGCCGGAAAAGAAAAATAGAAGGGCCACTGCAATGGTGGTCATTTTTTTTCTCATCATACTTTTTGTTTTGTGTTTATATAGTCTGTCCGAACCCTCATCTCAAAGTATTGCAAACAGAACTGTTGCATACTTTTTACTTGTTGGATGATTGATTGCACAAAAGTATAATTATCCGGGGAATTTTCTAGATTGTCACGGTTTAGAGGTGTTAAGAATATGAACTTTTGTTAAGAAAAGGAGGTGGAATTTGAAGACGATCCGGCGGCCTGCAGGTGCAGAAGAGGTATCTATGAGTTGCTTAGCTTTATCAATAAATTGGTTGAATTAATCGAAATAGCCGACCGGTTGATCATTTAAAATAGGTGATTATTATTATTGAGCTTGCTGTTTACAATAAGAGGGTGTAATTTGCAGAAAGATTAAGAGTTAGTTAATTAATAATTTAAATCAAGGGTCATGAAGAAATTATTAAGTGTTATAGCGGCATTATTTGTTGCCGCAACTGTTTCCGCTCAGTTGAACATTGGTGGTGGATTAACTTTTGGGACACAGGCTGCGTTTGATGAGGATGGAGAAAAGATGGGCGTAGGCCTAACTTTAAAAGGTGTATATGTCATCAACGAGAAGTGGTCGGTGTCACCCGATTTTACTTATTATTTTCCCAGCGGAGGAGATTATTTTGATGTCAGTTTATGGCAGTTGAATGCCAATGCACATTATCATTTTTTCGAAATGACTGACCTAGGGTTATATGCCTTGGGAGGATTAAACTACAGTCATATGAAATGGGAATATGATGGGGATGAATGGATTGGATGGGATGATAGCGACGGCGAAATTGGCCTTAATTTGGGTATTGGTGCTAATGTGAGTCGCTTTTTTGGCGAATTGAAGTATGATACGGCCTTTGAACAACTGGCGTTGAGTATTGGTATTTATTTCTGATCGCTTTTTGTGGTTTTCATTCTAAAAAACCGGCCTGATGATTGGGCCGGTTTTTTTGTGTCTTAAAGTGAGGTATTCGATATTACGATAAATAAATTTGATGTATAAAAGATAATAAGTTGTTAAAGTAAGGAATTGGTAGTATTATCAAAAAACTTTATTTTTTTGGTGAGATTGGTTAGGGGAAAAGAAAAAAGATATTTATTTTGTCTGAATGTTTGAATAATTTTGTGTCTTAATTAAATTTTATTTTATGAAAAAAGTAATTTTTATTACAGCAGTTGTTTGGTTGTTATTTTGGGAATGTAAATTTAACTCTGTCCGGTATAATTTTCGAAACTCGAAATAACTCATATTTTTTCTTTCAACCAATTCT
>NZ_JBQTGH010000024.1:0-26281 GCF_052400625.1 Thermophagus sp. OGC60D27 | reverse complement strand
CCCTAAAGGGGAGAACCATGCCTCCCGCATCACTTAGCACTTAGTTAAATTCCAGAATTACTATTTTTAAGGTACCGCACGCTGGAACTCCCCCTTTAGGGGGCCGGGGGGTGTGCGAAAGAAACTTATAGTTGGTTCTTCGCTTATAACTTCTGATCAACTTTCCCCACCCTCACCCCTCTGACTCCCCTAAAGGGGAAGACCATTCCACCCGCATTACTTACCACTCAGCTAAATTCAAATATTATTATTTTTTTAATATCGTGCGCAGGAACACCCCCTTCAGGGGGCCGGGGGGTGCGCGAAGGGAACTTTCCCTTTAGACGCTGCCATGAGCTTTGTCGAATTCGGCCAAGAGATGCGCCGGGGGAATAAAAGTCATTATCTTCTAAGAATTAAAGAAATACGCTTTTTCAAGTAATCAACTCACATCTAATCATTTAATATCTACATAAGAAGTTCTATTGTTCCAATGGTTTTCTGATAGTGAACATCTGCCTTATTTAACGCAGATAAGGGTGGTGTAATTTATTGGTCTTCATAGAACCCAAAAGCAAAAGAGTAAAAATTTAGTCTTCCAATTCTACGATATTTAACGGCTGTTGAAAGCGTGCCACTTGCAGAATTTTTCTTCCGGGTCGTATGGTTCTAACTTCGAGGTAAAAATGGCCCTCAATATCGGAAGGAGTGGCTGCCAGCAATTCCGATGGATTATTAATCGGTACATTCAATGATTTATATTCTTGACCCTCATTATTAATAAAAAAAACACCCTGATGAGAATCCTTCTCATCAAATTTAAGCCGCGAACCTCGTATAAAAATCCAATTCCCCTTCGTAGCCACCTTATTAGTCAAATTCGTACGCACATCCTCAACATATTTGATAAAAGGCTCTATAATGGTTGGTTCCACCTTTTTCACCTCAATACCACCAACAAGTTTAATGAATTCCTTCCCCGGTGTAAAAGTAATATTGATTTTATGACGTTTTGGATCAAATTGGTCACCCTTTCCATTGAATTTCCCCTTTATAGAAAGATTTATCCTAAAAAAGCTGGTATTAATACCTCTGCCCTGTTTTACGAAATAGACCACCGCCTCCATCAATCTAATAATCAAAGTATTTACAAAAATTTCAGGAAGCAACTTACTAGTTTTTAACATATGATCGACAAGCTCTTTTTCGGTGACTCTGTTCTGATTCACTACGGCAACCTTCTCATCCGTAGTTTGTTTTACGAAATTATTCTTCACTAAATAATATTCCAAAGCCATAATTAATTTATTTTTTTAATTTAAAACTACCTTAAATTTTCAAGAAATCCTTCCATCCCAACACACATAATTACCTGGATATGAAGCATACAGAAAGAAATAAATTTTACTAATTTCATGATTGCTAGCGGAGACTTTATCCCTTAGACTTCGGCATAAGTTCTTTTGACTGGAGCTTAAAAGGTTACCGTGGACCAAAATAAAATTTTATACGACTAAAGACTACCGTCGGTTTTTCTTTAATTTACGCACCACCGGAAAACACCCAACAATTTCACTAATATCAGAATAACCTATCCCAACACCTGGGATAACTTTATACCAACACTTGGGATAACCTTATACCAACACTCGGGATAACCTTATACCAACACTTGGGATAACCTTATACCAACACTTGGGATAACCTTATACCAACAATCGGGATAACCTTATACCAACACTCGGGATAACCTTATACCAACACTCGGGATAACCTTATACCAACACTCGGGATAACCTTATACCAACACTTGGGATAACCTTATACCAACACCTGGGATAACCTTATACCAACACCTGGGATAACCTTATACCAACACTTGGGATAACCTTATACCAACACTCGGGATAACCTTATACCAACACCCGGGATAACCTTATACCAACACTCGGGATAACCTTATACCAACACTCGGGATAATTAGAATCAAAAACAAAATTTGAACAAACCATAGAATAGAAAAAAGCCTCCTGCAGGGGAAAGGAGGCTTTTAGAATTCACTTAATCATTCGACAGTACTTAATTCCTTTTCAAACCTATTAATTGTCAAAGTTTTTCTCTTCGGAAGTATCGCCCTTACTTCAATATGATAAGAGCCCGATAAACCTTCCGGAGCAAACACCAACAATTCCGAGGGTTTGTTTTTGGCCACATTGGTAGCTTTGGTGGCATTCCCGGAATCATCGATGAAGAAGACCCCCTGATCAGGATCGCTCTCATCAAATTTCAGGTTAGAACCTCGGATGGAAATAATATCTCCGGAAGAAAATTCTTCATTGATGGAGTGGGTTCTTAGGTCCTCTACTCTCTGGATATCCGGAGTAGCAGGATCGATATCCACCCGCTGAACTTCCACCGAAGACATTGCATCCTTCAGTACCTTACCGGGATTCATAGATAGTTTAACCTTATGGCGCGACCGGTTGAAGGTGTCATCGAGGCCGTTGAACACCCCGGAGATGGTATGATAGGCTTCAAAGAGCGGGGTGTTGACATTACGCCCCATGGCAATCCTTCGCCGGATCGATGCCTTGTACTCTTCCAATACCGACAGAATATCGGGACGGGTAACGGTGGAACCCCTCTCCACCATATCGTCCACGATATCCTCCTCAGTATCGGTCTCATTATCTGTTGTCACGGCCCGGTAGTCATTGGGATCGTCCGTCAACAGATTTTCAACTAGGCCATATTTAACTGCCATAGTACGTAAAATTTAAGTTAGACATTCAGGCTCCGCCGGACCTCATCCTCTTCGCCAGAAGTTTCTGCCGTCAGATGACCAGTCCACGGTTTACCTATTATTAAAGTTTCCCCTGCGAGCTTTTTTTTCTTATCCGGGAATCGCATAACAAAGGTTGGTACATGGTCTTTGGTATAGCCTCGCCTTGTCATGCTCATTTTAAAGGTAATAGCTTTTAATTTCGGCCATTTATCACAAGTTAAGAATTAACCATAACCATAAAAACATGCATTGGGAAATGGAAAATTAAACGGAAGGAATAGTGTTTAATATTCTTTTTTTTGATTATTATATTATTTGTCATAATATGCCTGGCCAATATTAATAAAAGAATATTTTTCATGCCACTACTCCTTCCTTCCAAACTCAAAGATTACGCCACATAGACCGGATTTTGAAACAGCCTTATCAAAGATCTTTCAAGCAAATTCAAAAATTTCAGCTCCGGATTATTTTTTCCCTTAACGACCTATGCCTTTGCACATACAGGTATACATAAACACCAAACAAAAATGGCTCATCTATCAATCCCGGATCTTTCCAGCAATCAACAGATGAGCCATTTCTCCAAACGATCCGGAACCTCCTTTACGTTTTTTGAATCAAGCAACGCTAATATACAATAACTTTTTTCATCTTGCAAGTTTTTTCAATATTTTTTTTTGGAAATTTTTATTATAGTAATATACTGAGCGGTTAAAAGGCCGATGCTTTGAGGTGCCAAACGAGACTTACACAAATAGAGATAAATAGCATGGGAGTCTTATTATGAATTTTTTCTGTCCATAACCATTTCGACAATAAATTTCTAACACCTGGCTTCTAAAAAACAGTCAGCAATTGCCGACACAAATAAACGATTTGAGAGGTAAAAAGTTGGTTATTATGTGTCACCAGATTTCGACTTTTGAAATGACTCTTTCATCGCTCCGTAAATAAATAGCCTAACCAACTAATAACCTAAAAACCTAATATCCTCTTATGTTCTGACAAAATGTTTTATTTTTGGGGGATTAATAAATTTTCTGGAAAGGATATGCACACAAAAGTCAAAATATTGCTTGTATTTGGCACCCGTCCTGAAGCGATCAAGATGGCCCCCGTTATTAAAGAACTTGAAAAACATCCCGACCGGTTTGACACTAAAGTCTGCATTACTGCTCAACACCGGGAAATGTTGGATCAAGTCTTAAAAATTTTCCACATCACGCCTGATTATGATCTGAACCTTATGAAACCTGGGCAAGATCTATACGACATTACATCAGGTGTGTTACTCGGTTTAAGATCCATATTACTTGATTTTACCCCGAATGTTGTCCTGGTACACGGAGACACCAGCACCAGTTCTGCCGCAGCGCTTGCTGCCTTTTACCAAAGAATACCGGTGGGGCATGTGGAAAGTGGTCTGAGAACCTATAACATCTATTCGCCCTGGCCGGAAGAGATCAATAGACAATTAACCGGCAGGATAGCCACCTGGCATTTTGCCCCTACTCGCTGGGCGGCACAAAACTTGACAGCAGAAAACGTTGACACTCAAAATATTTGCACTACAGGAAATACAGTCATTGATGCTCTTCATATGGCAATAAATATCATTGAATCCGATCGGAATCTGAAACAATCTATCATAAAACAACTTTCGTCATTTATTCCTGATATCGATGAAGACATCGATTCAAAAAAAATCATTTTGGTAACCGGACACCGACGAGAAAATTTTGGTGATGGTTTTCTTAACATCTGTAATGCAATAAAAGATCTTGCTTTAAAAAATCGGGAACTGATGATCATCTATCCCGTTCACTTAAATCCGAATGTTCAAAAGCCCGTGAACGAAATATTAGGCCATCTTCCTAATGTATTCCTGCTTCCACCGCAAGACTACCTGCCATTTATCTACCTACTCAGACATGCCTACATCATCCTCACCGACAGTGGTGGCATTCAAGAAGAGGCTCCCAGTCTTGGCAAACCGGTACTTGTAATGCGTAATACCACCGAACGTCCCGAAGCGGTAGATGCCGGAATAGTAAAACTGGTTGGAACAGATAAAGAATTAATTATTTCAGAAGTTCTGAAGCTGCTAAACGATCCGGCTTATTATGCTTCCATGTCTGAAGCAACCAACCCTTATGGCGATGGCAAGGCCTCAGAGAGGATCGTCAACTTTCTAAACAAACATGTTCATAAAATTCATTCTTAATTGTCACTTATCTGGAGAAAATAAAGGATAATCCATGCGAATCGCATAAGGTTAGTTGGATCACCCTAAAACCACAAAAATAAACAACGAATGTTCTTTATATCTTTGATGAATTTCATTTAAGAACATCTGTGAAAAATCAATCAAGTACAAAAAAACATCCTTAAATTCATTTAATCAAAATTCATGAGCCAAAATAAAATTACCGTAACGACCATAGGTATGGGCTACATTGGCTTGCCAACTTCTGCAGTAATAGCCGGCAATGGCATTAAAGTAAATGGTTGTGATGTTAACGAGAACATTGTTGAAACCATTAATTCAGGAAAAATACATATTGTTGAACCCGGATTGGATCATTTGGTCAAGAAAACGGTTGATGCCGGTTTTCTAAAAGTTTTCCCCACGCCTCAACAAGCCGATGTATACTTGGTGGTTGTTCCAACACCTTTTAATCAGGATCATCAACCTGACACGTCTTTTGTTGAGTCGGCAACCAAAAGTATTATTCCCATATTAAAAAAAGGAGATCTTTTTATTATTGAATCTACCTCACCGGTGATGACCACAGAAAAGATGGCAGAATTGATCTTTGCGGAGCGACCGGAATTAAAAGACAACCTATTTATTGCTTACTGCCCCGAAAGAGTGCTGCCGGGCAATGTTCTGTACGAATTGGAAAATAACGACCGGGTTATTGGTGGCCTTGATAAAAACTCCACCCAAAAAGCCATGGAGTTTTATCGTCTTTTTGTAAAAGGGCAACTTCACCCCACCAATGCGCGAACGGCAGAAATGTGCAAGCTCACAGAAAATAGTTCACGCGATGTCCAGATTGCATTTGCCAATGAATTGTCCATAATTTGCGACAAAGCCGGCATTAATGTTTGGGAACTGATAGAGCTGGCCAACAAACATCCCAGAGTAAACATCCTTCAACCCGGTTGTGGTGTTGGAGGCCATTGCATCGCCGTCGATCCATGGTTTTTGGTTTCCGATTATCCCGAGCACGCTCATGTCATTCGACAAGCAAGAGAAATTAACGACTTCAAAGCCGAGTGGAGTGTCAACAAAATTCTGGAAACAGCCCGGGAATTTGAATTAAATCATCAGCGTCAACCCGTTATTGCCTGCATGGGACTAGCCTTTAAACCCGATATTGACGACTTACGTGAATCGCCTGCAAAATACATCGCTTCAAAAATTGTGGCTGAAGCTAGAGGCGAAGTACTGATTGTTGAACCAAACATTAGTAGTCATCCCAGCTTCACCCTCACCCAATACCGTCAGGCCTATAAAAAAGCAGACATTATTGCTTGGCTGGTGAAACATAAAGAATTCCCTGCCGTTATTAGGGAAAACAATAAAATTGAATTGGACTTTTGCGGAGTAAGAAAATGAAGCAGATAATCTATTTTTCATTTGGGGATCAATATTCAGGCATATTTCAAAGTCAAATAATTGATGTGTGTCGTTTTTATGAACAGAAATTTAAAATTAATACCAAATTAATATCTTTTGTACCATACAAAACCTATACAGAAAATAAGAGAAAAATAAAAAACAAAAAAAATAATGCCGTTATTCTACCCATGATTCCGAGCCGTAATCATTGGTATTTTCTTTATGCATTGATGCTAATTCCATTTCTATTTTCTTCCTTATTTTCAAGAAAAATCACCATTTCCAGAGGTGCTTGGATAACAAAAACCCTACTCGTATTAAAGAAATTTGGATTTAAAATAAATGTTACCTATGATGCTCGAGGAGCTGTAAAAGCTGAATGGGAAGAATACATCGGACAAAATATCACCAAAAATCTCTTAAAAGAAATAGAAAATACTGAAAGAGATGCAGTTCTACATTCGGACCATAGAATTGCTGTATCCCAAAAATTAATTGAGTATTGGAAGGATACCTATTCATACAACAGTAACAAACATCAAATTATTCCCTGCACTATTAGCAATTCTTTCTTAACACCTATCGAAAATGAAAATTTATCTAAAAAACTAAACTTAAATCTCAAACACCCTATAATTATTTTTTCTGGTGGAACTGATAAATGGCAATCGTTTGATTTAATTATTGATTTTATGGAGGAGCTACTTTCCTCAAATTATTATTTTTCTTTTCTTCTCCTTGCGAAAAAAAATTCTACAATAAATAAAATAATTAAGAAATACCCTGACAAGGTAGAATGCAAATGGGTAAGGCCAGAGCAAGTTAGTTCTTATCTGAAACTAGGAGACTACGGATTATTATTAAGAGAAAATTCAACAACAAACCGAGTGGCTTCTCCCACCAAATTAGCTGAATATATGGCATGCGGCCTAACACCCATAATCTCTGATCATATCGGAGACTTTTCTGAATGGCTGATAAATGAAAGAATGGCAATTCATTTTTCAAATTTTATTGCCAACAAAGAAAAATTTGCAAAGAAAGTTTCTGCTAAAACAAAATACAAAAATGTAAACTTTGTAAAAAATAATTTTCTTAAAGAAAATTACGAAACTGAATATTCGAATATTATAAAATAAGATCATTAACCTCTAACCAAAGAAGAATATGAAGCTTAAGCGCACTTAAAAAACGTTATTGAAAATTAGAATGAAAAGTTTTTTTAGTTTTCTAATAGTAAACGCAGAGATTTATAAAGAAAAAATATATGAAAGCACCGATTAAATGAAAAAAACAATCTCTTTAATTCTAACAATTTCGTTTCAGGGAATTGTTCAAAAAAAGCTTTTTACATTTACACGAAATCAACAAGTGATTCCCCATATTTTCTGTTTATCGGAATATTAAGAAACCATGAAAATCCAATACACCAATACTCCAAACGGGTATAATGAAATTCGTAATTTCATAAAGCCCTTACAAGGGAAGGTGATTTTTTTGCGAAAACAAGACCTTTTTCAAATCTTATTAAACCTTAGGTTTCTCCTTACCAAAAAAGGATACCATCCTCTTTTCAAAGGTTTGTTTTTTAATCCCTTTTTAAACCCGGAAAAACGTTTTTGGTTTTTCAATACCATATTAATTGGCAGAAACCCATGGCAGGTGACTTTTGAAACAACCATACCAAGATTGGGTAAAGCACCCAAATGGCTATACAAACTGGCAGTCAAACAACTAAAAAAACCCAATTGCCAGAAAATTTATGCTTTGTCACAATGTGCATATTACCTGCAAAAGAAATATTTGGAAAAGCATTGGCCGAAACATGCACAAACCATTATTTCAAAAATGTGTGTAAAATACCCCTATCAGGAACCTTTAATAGATAAATATGAAGACAAGCCTCTGCACTCTTCAAAAATAGTATTTACACTAACCGGTGCGGACTTTTTTCGTAAAGGCGGGATGGAAGTGCTTAATGCCTTTGATCAACTAATACCTAAATACCCTCAATTACATTTAAACATTATTTCATCCCTTAATTATGGTGATTACGCAACCCATACAACTATCGACGATCAAAAAGCGGCCAAAAGAATCATCGCCAAATTCCCAGGCAACATTACTCATTATCCTTCCCTGCCCAACGAAAAAGTATTAGAGATATACAAAGCCAGCCACATTGGCCTGCTTCCCACCTGGGCCGATAGTTTCGGATACTCGGTTCTGGAAGCACAGGCCGCAGGATGCCCTTGCATTACTACAAATATCAGGGCATTACCTGAAATTAACGACAATGAAACTGGTTGGGTAATCGAACTAAATGAAAAAGGTTATATCCCCGAAAATCGTGATAATTTATCTCATCAAATCACCGAATTAATAAAAAAAATAATTACTGAAGATACTTCCCAAATAAAAAGTAAAGGCATATCCGCCTTAAATAAAATCAAAAAGAAGTTTAATACGCAATATAATTAAGACTTTATGAATAAAAAACCTTTAGTTGCCATTTTATCTTCCGGTTTAGAAAAAAGAAAAGATAGAGGTTATGAGCAATCCAGCTATAAACTGTTCCAAAATATTTTAAACGACAAAACTTTTGGCTGTGATGTTGAACTTTATAAAGGTACCGGTAATAAAAAGTATAAGGAATTTGTTATACGAAGTTTTGCACAATACAGGTGGGTAAAAAAATTGGGAGATATAGTATTTAACGACAGCTACGTTTTTGAATACATAATTTTTGGTCTGTTTTTTATCTTTTATTCCGGCATAAAAAGAAAAAAATTTGATATAATCTATACTCAAGAACCTAGGGTATCAAAAACCCTTTACCAACTTAAATTTCTTTTAAGAGGAAAGCCCAAAATAGTGTTCGCAATGGGGGTAAAAATGACCCCTGAACACTATGTAAACATTTGCGATAGAAGCCAGGTTGTTAATATTGAACACTACCAAAAAGCAATAAATCAATACCCTAATCTGAAAAAATTTTTCCTTATCGCCAACCCGGGTTCTGAAACCACAATATATAAAGGCCCTCTTTCAAAATCAGAAATTCGACAAAAGTATGGAATTTCTTCTAAGTACGTACTATTGTCCGTAGGTGCAATCAATAAAGAAATAAAACGAATGGATTATATTATTGATGAATTTGAAAATATTTCTAATGATTGGACACTTGTGTTAGTAGGTAATCCTCAAGATAAAAATTTAATTGACACTGCTTATCAAAAATATGGCTCCAGATTTAAGCATTTTTTTGTTAGTCCTCAGGATATTCCTGAATTTTATGCAATGGCTGACCTTTTTGTACTTGCATCTGTAGTAGAAGGTTTTCCTAATGTTTTACTGCAGGCAATCGCAAATGGAACGCCCGTTATAATGCATAAAAGAGAATTACACAAATGGGCATTACAAAATGATAAGTTCTTAATAGATATGACCAGAAAAAATGAATTGGCTTCATATATTAACCAATTAGATATTGATAAATTAAAGATTCAATCTGAACAAGTAAGGAATTTATATGAAGATAAATTCACTTGGAATGCACAAAAAAAAGAATACCAAAAATTGTTATTGAAATGGGATTAAGAACTCTATACATATCTACCATGGCAGGTCATCCCTGGGGTGGCAGTGAAGAACTATGGGTAAAAATGGCACATGACGACATAGCTTCCGGGAAAGAAGTCCATTGTTCCATATTTAACTGGGGGATTTTGCCAGATAAAATCAAAAAATTAAATGAGGCCGGTGCCGTCCTTCATCCCAGAAATCGATTTCAATTTACTGAATGGCAGAAAAAACCATGGGGAAAATTCATAGAAAAAACTGTAGCATTAAAACAGTTAAAGAAAACGCTTTCAGTTTCCCGGCCTGACAAGATTATAGTTAGTATGGGTGGTTTTTGCGATTTGGAGGTAGATATTTACAGGTCATTTCTTCTGGCTGTGAATGTTGCATATGAATTAATCATACATGTGAACCCAGAGAATTACTACCTTAATCCGGGAAAAATTGAGGAAACGGTAAGAGTCTGCCAAAAGGCTGAGAAGGTATGGTTTGTATCTCGTCGGCTCATGGAAATAGCCATCAGGCAAACAGGGTATACCTTCCCAAATGGTGGAATTATAAAAAACCCTGTAAACATGTCACAAACAGGGATACTACCCTGGCCGGATATGTCGGTAATACATATGGCATCGGTGGGAAGACTTCAGGCTTCGGTAAAAGGGCACCCGGTACTGTTTCAGGCTTTGGCTCAGCCGGAATGGCAAAACCGTAACTGGCACCTCAACATTTATGGTACAGGCCCTGACGAGGCCTATTACCGGCACCTGGTCAAAGCCTTCGGGATTGAGCAAAAATGCACCTTTCACGGTTTTGTCCATGATATTCGAAATGAAATTTGGGCAAACAATCACATCCTTGTAATGCCTTCCTACTATGAGGGGTTGCCTATTGCGCTGGTAGAAGCCATGCTTTGTGGTAGACCCGCTGTAGTTACAAATGTAGGCGGCAATGCAGAAGTTGTAAATGACAATGAAACTGGTTTTATTTCAGAAGGGGTCCACCTCAGCTCTTTTAATGGCGCTTTAAATCGCGCATGGAAACAAAAAGAAAAATGGAAAGAAATGGGGGAAATATGCTTTAATTTTATTAACCGCGATAATTCTAAACAATGATTAAGGATTTGGTTTCTGTCATAATTCCTGTAAAGAACAGAAGCAATTTATTTTCCATTGCTTTTAACTCAGTTGTAAGTCAAACCTATAGGCCCATTGAAATAATTGTAGTTGATGACGGTTCTTCAAAGGATGAATTTGATAAAATTAATTACATAATTCAAAACAATCCTCTTTCAAAAAATTTTCACATTCAAACAATCAGAAATACAAAAAAAGGTGCTCCTGCTGCCAGGAACCTTGGCTATCAATTAAGTCAAGGCGAATATATTCAGTTTTTTGATTCCGACGACGTTTTACTTCCAACAAAAATCGAAACAGAAGTAGATTTTCTAAAAAAGCATACTGAATTCAACTATGTTTATTCCAAAGCTCAATATATTGATGAACAAGGTAATTTAATCGATAATTATTGGGGGAAACCTCTTGCCGGGAATTCCAGTGATTATTTTAATTTTTCCTACCAAACAATGTGTGCATTATACCGAAGAACCGTAATAGAAAAATTTGGTGGCTGGGATGAATCACTCCTTATAAACCAGGATTGGGAACTTAGCATTCGATATATTCTAATGGGTGCAAAAACTTTTTTTATTGACAACGTTCATTCCAATTTTAGAGTTCACCATAAAGGAAACATTGGAAAAACAGACAGAAAACCGGATATCATATGGAGTAAATTCATAGGCCACAAAAAAATTTTTGATTTGATAGTAGAGAAAGGGAAAAATGACAGTACAATAAAAAAACTTTTTCTAAAAAGATTCATTTATATTTATCTCGTAACAGTTTCGGTCGGTTCAAAGAAACAAATAGATCTCCAAGCAGAATACATTATCAAAACTTTTCAAATTAAAGGTAAATTTTTGGCCACGTTTGTGCGTAATAAAATGGTCGCAAAATTAGTTTTACGACTATATCAAGAATTCTTTAAAAACCGAATTATCTCCCCCAAAAACTAAAAAACTATTATTTATCGACCTATTAACAACTATTTCCTTACTGAATAGTTTATACACAATTACTTCAAGATATTAAAATATCCATCACTTTACTACGATGCAAGACCTTTAAAATATTAAGTTATTTTTGGAAAAACCCTCCAAAAATTCCGATCGCCCCATCAAAATTTCTTTTCTTTGCCACAAGAAAACCAATATCCACGTTAATGCTAACAGAACTCCTGTACGAAAAGAAGAACTATTTAACGCTGCTGTTCTGGGTGACCTTGGGCATCTTTACCGGTCCTCTGGTCTATGTGGTAGTGCCGCTTCATATGTTATTTCTTCGCAACAAGGGAGAATGGCTTTGGATACTTTTAGGGTTGTGGGTGATATTAACATTAAGTGACAGCCGACAGTACATTTTTGGTTTCGCCAAAAATTTAAAAACAGTGATGATGCTGGCAATGGCTTACCTTTTTATATTAATGCCCAAGATAGAAAAGGATCCAATAAGGTTTGTCAAACCTTTTATTCCGTTTTTTCTTGTAGCCTTCATATCCCTCGTTGGCAGCCCGGTAGGTTTTACGGGCTTTCAGAAAACCGTGTCGTATATTTTGCTTCTCACGGTAATTCCCCCGTTGGTTGATCTGCTGTTGACCTATGAGCGCGACCGTTTTCTTTACCACCTGGTGATGGTGGGCGTCATTATCTTAAGCACCGGCATTGCGTTGCGTTTCCTGTCACCCGGCTTTGTCATCTTCAAAGGCGAGCGTTTCTCGGGCCTTCTGGGCAACCCCAACGGAATGGGCATATACGGATTTATCTTCACGGTATTGTTCACCATAATACAATATTTCCATCGGGATCTATTTACCAAAGGCCAGATCATCTTTGTCTATATTATCATACTCCTGTCTCTGGTCATGGCCGGCTCCCGGGGCGGACTCTTTTCCACTGCCCTTTTTGTGGCCGCCTGGTTTTTAATCAAACGAGATCCAGTGATGGGCTTTATTGTCATGACCCTTTTGTTTGTCTCTTACCAGATTATCCTCGCCAATTTCGAAACCATCGTCACCTCCTTAGGCCTGGCCGATTATTTTCGGCTGGAAACATTGGAAACAGGTTCCGGAAGAGTGGTGGTAGCAGAGGTAGCATGGGAGAACATTCAAAAAAATTATTGGTTCAGTCACGGATTCACTTTTGATGAACATGTATTGGCCTCATATCAGGACTATTTCGAACGTCACGGTCACCAGGGCAATGTGCACAACAGCTGGCTCACCATGTGGATGAATACAGGACTGGTGGGCCTCGTTTTGTTTTGTGTTGGTTGGTTGACGGCCTTCATCAGGGCATCTCGCCACACCCCGCTGGTCTGGGCCCTGCTTTTTGGCATGCTGATCTCCATATCGGTTGAATCGTGGCTGACCGCCTCCCTTAACCCCTTTACCATTGTGCTGGTCATCATCCTAAGTTTGCTGGGGAATGAGAAGTTTTTCACTTCAGACGGCTAAAAATGATGGGATTAGAGGTCAGAAGCCAGAGGCCAGAAGTCAGAAATAACCAGAGGATATAAGTTGAAATAAAGATACAAAGTAGATATAAATAACCTAACAGCCTATTGACCTATTGACCTATTGACCTATTGACCTATTGACCTATTGACCTATTGACCTATTTGCCTATTGACCTATTGACCTATTGACCTATTGACCTATTTGCCTATTGACCTATCGACCTATTGACCTAATGACCTATCGACCTATTAACCTATTGACCTAATGACCTAATGACCTATTGACCTATTAGCCTATTGACCTAATGACCTAATGGCCTGGTGGCCTAATACTAAAAACTAAAAACCAACTACTCAACACCAACCATGACCATACTGTTTCAATATACCGAGTTGGCATCCTACTTTCTGTCGGGGGTGCGCGAACTGGTTCGCCGGGGCCATACGGTACATATTGTGCGGTGGCCTGTCAATCGGGAAGCACCGTTTCAGTTTTCTTTTCCGGAAGGGGTACACATATACGAGCGTCGCGAATACACCACCCCACAATTGGTGGATCTGGCTTTATCGATACAGCCGGATATCATCATCACCAGCGGATGGGTGGATAAGGGTTACCTGAAAGTATGCCGTCGTTTTAAGGGAGGCATCCCCACGGTGCTGAGCATGGACAACCACTGGCATGGCACGGCGCGTCAGCAGGTGATGCGTCTGGCCGCTCCACTCCTGCTCCATCGTTACTTTTCGCATGCCTGGGTGCCGGGTGCGCCGCAGAAGCAATATGCCTTGAAACTGGGGTTTCGGTCTCACCACATCTTCGAAGGCTTCTACTGCGCCGATGTGGATCTCTTCTCATCGGCCGCCGCCGACCGTTGCGAGGCCTCGCCCTATCCGCGCACGCTGGTCTATGTGGGGCGCTATGTCAGCCAAAAGGGGTTAGACCTACTCTTTCCGGCCTTCATGGCGCTACAGGAGGAGACACCCAACGACTGGGAGCTGTGGTGTGCCGGCACGGGCGAGTTGTTCGATCAGCGTCCCACGCACCCTAAGATAAAACATCTAGGATTTCTTCAGCCCCATGAGTTGAAAGAGACGCTGAAGGGTGCGGGCGTCTTTGTCCTCCCCAGCCGCTTCGAGCCATGGGGAGTGGTAGTCCATGAGATGGCGGCCGCCGGCTTTCCCATGATCTGCTCGTCGGCCATAGGTGCTGCCACCCGCTTCCTGCAGGAAGACAAGAATGGCTTTCTCTTCCAAAATGAAAGCATCGACGACTTAAAAAAGGCCCTGAAACGAATGATGTCGCTGAGCGATGATGAGCTGCAGGCCATGGCTCACCACAGTCACCGACTGGGCATGAGCTACACGCCAAAGATGTGGGCAGAGCAGGCGGTTAGGCCAATAGGCCATTAGGTCATTAGGTCGGTAGGCCATTAGGCCATTAGGCCGATAGGTTGATAGGCCGATAGGTCGATAGGCTATTAGGATTGAGGAGATTGAAGGGATTGAGGGGATTGATGTGCTAATGTGCTGATGATATTAGAGGCCAGAAGTCAGAAGCCAGAAGCCGGAAATAATTAAAGGATATAAGTGGATATAAATAGAAATAAAGTGGATATAAATAGTCTATCGGCCTAATAGCCTGATAGCACTCTGTGATACACTGTGCTACCACTGTGTGACACTGTGAAATATTAAATTACACAGAGTATCACAGAGGATGTCACAGTGCAACACAGTGTAAAAAGCTGATAATTAAAAGATATAAGTAGATATAAATAGCCTATCAGCCTATTGACCTAACGGCCTAATGGCCTAGTAGCCTAACAGCCTATCGGCCTATTGACCTATCGGCCTATTAGTCTATTGGCCTAATAGAGCCGCAGAGCGGCGACAGTACGGTAGAACAGAGGCCGGAAGTCAGAATTAACAAAAGGATATAAGTGGATATAAATGGAAATATGGTAGATTTAATTAGATTTAGATAGAAATAAAGTAGATATAAATAGCCTATCAGTCTATTGACCTATCGGCCTAATGGCCTATTAGCCTATCAAGATTATGTGCGGAATAAACGGAATCATATCCAGAACCATAGACGATAAAGAAGCCCGGATAAAGACCATGAACAGCCGGCTGGCACATCGTGGTCCCGACGATGAAGGATGTTGGGAGGAGGGCCCGGCCGCCCTGGGACACCGTCGACTTTCCATCATCGACCTGTCGCCGCTGGGTCATCAGCCCATGACGTCGGCATGCGGCCGTTATGTGATGGTCTTTAACGGGGAGATCTACAACTACCGCGAGCTAAGGTCCCGCTTCCGGTATCCCTATCGCTCACAAACCGACAGTGAGGTGGTATTGGCTGCCTGGTCTGAGATGGGCGACAAATGTGTGGAACTGTTCAACGGCATGTTTGCCATCGCCGTGTGGGACAAACAGGAAACGACCCTTACGCTGGTTCGCGACCGGATGGGCATCAAACCCCTCTATTGGCATCACGGCGAGAAGGGGTTTTGCTTCTCGTCAGAGATCCGCGCACTGAAAAGTTCGGGCTTATTTACGCCACAGGTGGATGAAGATGGGGTGGTTGACTTTCTGAGGTATCAAACCGTTCAGGCTCCGGCCACCATTCTGACCGATGTTTTCATGATGGTGCCGGGAACCATTCTGAGTTATAATCTGCAATCGAACCATCTAGAAACAGCGACCTACTGGTCGGCCTTTAAGCAAGAGCGCCAAGCACCGGCCAGTTATGAAGCGGTGAAGCAAGAGGTGCGTCAACGTTTTTTTCAGGCTGTGGAGCGCCGCCTGGTGGCCGACGTTCCGTTCGGTGCTTTCCTGTCGGGCGGCATCGACTCCAGTGCGGTGGTGGGTGCCATGGCACACGTCTCGGGGAATAAGATTGATACTTTCAACATCACCTTTTCGGAAGGCGACTTTTCCGAAGCGCCCTATGCCCGGTATGTAGCCAACATGCACAAGACCAACCACCATGAGATTCATCTCAAGCCGGAAGACTTCCTGCAGATGCTTCCCGATGCCTTGACAGCCATGGACCATCCCAGTGGCGACGGCCCCAACACCTGGGTGGTCTCCAAGGTGACCAAAGAGGCCGGTATCACCATGGCCCTCTCCGGACTGGGCGGCGACGAAATCTTTGGGGGATATGCCATCTTCAACCGTATGGCGATGCTGCATCAACGGAAAGCCCTGTGGCGCCTTCCCCGCCTCTTGCGAACCATGGCCGGTCGTACCTTAACCACCCTCAAGCCGGGGGTGGCATCTGCCAAGATAAGACGTCTGCTGGAGATGGAAAACTTCAACTTCGAAGAAGCCTACGCCATATCCCGGCAGGCACTGATGGACCATCAGCTGGCACAAATTTTCAGTCGACAAATATTGCCACCTCACAATCCGGTGCAATGGCTGAGAAAGAATGGAATAAACGAGGTGGAAGACGTTTTGTCGCGCGTCTCCGTAGCAGAGATGACAACCTACATGCAGAATGTGTTGCTGCGCGACAGCGACCAGATGAGTATGGCCCATGCGCTGGAAGTACGTGTCCCGTTCCTCGATCATGAGCTGGTAGAGTATCTCCTATCGCTTCCCGACATGTTTAAGCGCCCCGTCACTCCCAAAAAACTATTGGTGGACAGCCTTCCCGACCTGTTACCCGACTATATCGTCAACCGCCCCAAAATGGGCTTTGTCTTCCCCTGGCGCGACTGGCTCAAAGGCGTGATGCACGATTACGCCGACCAGCGCATCCGCTCACTGGCACAGCGCACAATGTTCTACGAACCCGGAGTGCTCGACCTCTGGCACCGCTTCCTCCACGGCGACCCGTCGGTTACCTTCGCCCGGGTATGGCCCCTGGTGGTGCTGGAAGAGACGATCAGGGGGTTAGGCCAATAGGCCACTACTAGGCTGATAGGCCATTAGGCCCATAAGTCGATAGGCGGTTAGGCCGATAGGTCGATAGGTCAATAGGCTAATAGGTCATTAGGTCGATAGGTGGATAGGCCAATAGGTCATTAGGTCGATAGGCCATTAGGTCGATAGGTCGATAGGCTAATAGGTCATTAGGTCTATAGGCCATTAGGTTGATAGGCCATTAGGCCCATAGGTCGATAGGCGGTTAGGTCGATAGGTCGATAGGTCGATAGGTCAATAGGTTAATAGGTTAATAGGTCGATAGGCCATTAGGTTGATAGGCCATTAGGCCCATAGGTCGATAGGCTATTAGGATTGGGGAGATTGAGGAGATTGAGGGGATTGATGTGCTAATGTGTTGATGTGCTAATTTGCTAATATGCTAATGTACTGATGCAAAAAAATAATTCTGTAAAATGTTCATCTTATATCTTGCATCTAAAAATCTAAATATCTAGTATTTGATGTGCTGATTTGCTAATATAAAATGGATGTTTTTGTGAAATATTTATCTTAAATCTTACATCTAAAAATCTAATAATCTAGTATTTGATGTGCTAATGTGCTAATGAAAAAAAGTATTTCTGTAAAAAGCTCATCTTATATCTTACATCTAATAATCTAAACATCTGGCATTTGATATGCTGATTTGCTAATGAAACGAGCATGGCGACTTTTTGCCACAAAAGAGCATGTATAAAATTGGTAAAGCCATGCGAGTTCCATCCAGCCAATAACTTAGATAAAAATTATACGGATGAAAAAAATATTTCAGTAAAACATTCATCTTATATCTTACATCTAATAATCTAAACATCTGGCATTTGATGTGCTAATCCAAAAAATATTTCTATAAAATGTTCATCTTAAATCTTACATCTTAAAATCTAATAATCTAGTATTTGATGTGCTAATGTGCTAATGAAAAAAAAGTATTTCTGTAAAAAGCTCATCTTATATCTTGCATCTTAAAATCTAATAATCTAATAATCTATTTTTTATGGTAGGATGCTATCTTCCGACTTCAGGCATCTGGCTTCTGTCTTCCGGCTTCTGTCTTCAGCGGGCCGGAGCACCCCCTTCAGGGGGTTGGGGGGGTGAGCGAGGGGCTTGCCTCTGGCTTACCACTCTGTCGCGGCTGGCGCCATTAGGCAGTCAGGCCGATAGGTTGATAGGCTAATAATATTATCTTTGCCCTTATGAAACGAGCATGGCGGCTTTTGCCACAAAAGTACATGTATAAATTTGGCTAAGCCATGCGAGTTCCATTAAACCAATAAATTAAGCAGATTTTATTAATGAATCAACATGCATCCCGAAAAAAGATATTGATTATCTACGACTATTTTTCACCGGCCTATAAAGCAGGAGGACCGGTTCGGTCGCTGGTTAACATGGTTGGACTACTTGCGCAAAAGTATGCTTTTTATGTGGTAACACGTAATGAAGATCTCGACGGGACCGTTCTCGACGTTGAGCCTGATCAATGGATCGATTTTGAGGGGAAAGCCCGGGTTTTTTATGCGTCACGTAAGAACACTTCTTTTGGTAAGGTGAATGCCCTCATCCGTGATGTGGCGCCTGATGTGGTCTATATTAACGGCCTCTTTTCCCCCTATGCGACTGTCATCCCGTTACTGGGTAATGTTTGGTTTAGAAGTACGGCACGATATGTGGTAGCCCCAAGGGGTATGTTTCAGGCGGGTGCCCTGGCATTGAAAGCTACCAAAAAAAGGGTCTTCCTGTCGCTAATGAAACCTCTCATGCGGCGGAACAATGTGGCATGGCATGCCACCGATACACAGGAACAACAGGATATATACAAACATATAGGCCCGAAAGCGCACATCGTGGTGGCCGGTAATGTGCCGGCATTGCCGCAAAACAAAATGGTGGAGATGCCTGACGGTTCCGCCCTGCGGTTTGTTACCGTAGCACTTGTGGTTAAAATGAAAAATCATATTGCATTTCTTGAGGTATTAAAACAATATACCGGTGAAAGAAAAATTGTATATGATATATTTGGGCCCATTAAAGACCAGGATTACTGGCAAGAATGTCAGCAACTTATTGATCAAATGCCGGAGAACGTCAAAGTGACCTATCAGGGAGCCGTAGCGCCTTCGCAGGTGCCCGATGTGCTGGCCCGTTACCACTTTTTTGTGTTACCCACCTTTGGTGAAAATTTCGGACATTCCATCTTCGAAGCCCTGGCTATGGGCCTGCCAATACTTATCAGCGATAAAACACCATGGAATCATGTGCAGGAACAACAGGCAGGATGGGTCGTGGCAGATAATAACCGGGATGACTGGCATAAGGCCTTCAATGAAGCGATTGACCAAACTCCTCAACAATGGCAGCAAATGAGTAAAAATGCCCGTTTGGTGGCCGAGAATTACCTGAAAGAGGCGAGGCTGGAAGAGAAGTATGAGGCTCTTTTAGGCCAATAGGCCAATACTAGGTTGATAGGCCGATAGGCCGATAGGTCATTAGGTTACTGGGTGATTATGTGACTATCTGCTAAATTTTCTTTTTTGTGTGATTAAGGAATTTAGCATCTTCGAAATTTCAAGACCTAACTTTTCCATTTCGTCAAGGGTTGTTTGAGATATCATTCTTTTATAAAAAAAGAGGTTTAAAACAGTGATGGCTTCATATAAGGAGCCACGGGCAAAATAGAGATAATTGATTTTTTCTTTATTGCTAATTCTCCCTTCTCCCTCAGCAATATTTTGTGGGATAGAAGATGCTGCCGCTTCCAATTGCTCAATTAAACGGTAATGTCCATTTATATTTTCCGTAATATCCAAACATTTTTCTGCAAAAAACATGGCCTTTTGCCATACCTGAAGTCTTTTAAAATTAAAGTCATTCATAATAACTTTATATTAAAATTCTTACAAAATTAACACAAAAAACTAACCGCCTGGTAGCTTATTGGCCCATAGGCCTAATGGCCTATCGACCTATCCACCTATCGACCTAATGGCCTATCGACCTATTAGCCTATTAGCCTATTGGCCTATCAACCTATTGGCCTATTGGCCTATCAACCTATTGGCCTATCCGCCTATTGGCCTATCGACCTAGTGGCCTATTGACCTAGTGGCCTATTAGCCTATTGGCCTATCCGCCTATTGGCCCAATCATGTATCTTTTATCACTTATTTACGTATATTAATCCTATATTTTTTTACTTTCGTCACAAAATCAGTACAAAACCCAAGCGTAAGGAAACCCTCCTTACCCTATAATTAGTTTCATATGAACAAATATTTACCCTATCTGACAATTTTTTTGTTATGGATTGGCGTGGCTGGCAAAAGCTATGGCCAGGCGCCGGAAATTGTAAGTATGGTTCCCGATTCTAATGCCACGGAGGTGGCACTGAATGTGGCATTAAAACTGGTATTCAACGAAAATATCAGTTTTAACTCGACAAACGACTTTAAATCAATAACAATATCAGAGACAGCCAACAGTGAGAATATAGTATTTAATGCGATATTTAAAAGTGGAAAAACATACAACGGCATTCCCGAAAGCGGAAATGTTATTTCCATAACTAATGACACACTGTTTTTCGACTTAAGCCAGGCTTCTCTCTCTCCCGAAACCCAATATTCCGTTTTCATAGAAGAGGGAGCCATCGAGAACGCTGATGATGGAACGGCCTTTGCCGGCATAGATGACGCCTCTGTCCGGTGGCGTTTTACCACGGTATCTCGTCCCGGCCTATCGCTGCTATCGCCTGTGAATGGCGCTACGGATGTGACCGGTCTTGAGTCGCTGACGCTTACTTTCACCGAACCGGTAGGACTCGGTGACGATAAAAACCTGACCATCTATAAGGAAGGAGGCAGTGTCTTTCAAACCATTAATACCACGAACGACGCCGATCGGATCACTGTTACGGGGTCGGGCTATGATGTTAATGTAAGCCATCGGGCTTTCACTGGTAATAAGGGATTTTACATCGATGTGGAAGAAGGTTTTGTCACCTCTCAGTCGTCGGGCACTCACTCAGCAGCCATCGATGGCGCGACTCACTGGTCTATTACCACGGCCGAAGGTCCTTCACTGTCCTCTTTTTCACCTGTGAATCTTCCGGAAAGCGGAGTCAATGCCGACGAACCCATCGTTTTACAATACAACAAACCCATAACCCTTACCCCCGACAAAGAAGTAACAATTCGTGACGATGAAGAAACGCTCTTTCAAACCATCAACACCACCGATGATGCCGATCTTTTTTCCTATAATAGTATCATCTACCAACTCACCATCAACCACGATAACTTCCCCGGTAATACCATCTTAAAAATCACGGTAGAAGAAGGACTTGTAACAACCCAAGACAATCAAATAGCCTCAGATGCCATCGATTCAGGCTGGCAGTTTACATCAGCCGAAGGTCCGAAAATAAAAAGCTTTACTCCCGATGGGATTAACGAGGTTGCGGGCAACCGGGTTTTGGAACTCTATTACAGTGAGAATATCGTTTTGGCCAGTAATAAAAATATACATATCTATCGTGCCGACGACGATCAATTATTTCAAACCATTAATACCTCAACCAATTCGGACCTCCTGAACGTTACGGATACGACGTTACAAATAGAGCACGATCCCCTATGGGGCAATACCCAGTATTATATTCTGGTGGATGAAGGGCTGGTGATCTCCTCTACCACCTCAGTGGAAGCGGAAGGCATTACCGATAATTCATTATGGCGCTTCACCACGGAGTCAGGTCCTACCATGGAAGGCTCATCACCGGAAGCCAATGCCACCGAGGTATCCATCTCTGCCCCTTTTGAGATCTATTTTAATGAAGAGGTCACAACAGGCAGCTCCGGAACCATCACCTTACATCTATGGAACGATGATTCTGTTGTTCAAACCATCGCCTTTGACAGTGAAAATCTACAAATCAGCAATGATACCTTAACAATCCTTCATTCCAATCTTTCTCCTCAAACTAAATATTACATCCATGCCGACCAAGGGGTAATTCTCTCTTCTAACACCGGCACGCCCTGGGACGGCATTCAGGACAATACACTGAGCTTCACCACCGGAGGGGCACCTCAGATCTCGGCTTATGATCCCCAGCCCGAAGAGACAAATGCTCATATTAATAATCCATTCACATTAACTTTTTCCGATAATATCCGGGTAGGAAACTCCGGTTATCTTAAAATCCGGAAAGAGGGGGACATATTCATCCAGGACATACCTTATAATGCAGGATTATTGACCATTGAAGCTAATAAACTACTCATAACTCATGATGAATTAGAACCATCCACCACCTATTTCATCCAGATAGAAAACGATGTGGTGAGATCCCTTTCCACCGACGTGCCTTTCCCCGGCATTAGTGACACCAGCCAATGGCGCTTCACCACGGCCGGCCCTCCTCAAATAGTATCCCTATCCCCGACCAACGATGGCACTCTGACCTCGGCTAACGAAAATCTGGTTATCACTTTTAACGAAGACATTGAAGCCGGAACTTCAGGATCACTGCGTATCCGCTACGCCAATGCTGAAGAGGCCTCCTTTCAGACCATCTCCATAGAAGACACCGAGCACATCGACATATCCGACAATACATTAACCATCAGCAATCTGGAATTCACCCCGGATACCGGATATTATGTAACCATTGCATCCGGGTTCGTCAAGTCAGTGGCAGGCGGGGTTGATTTTGATGGCATCTCGGACACGACACGATGGCGCTTCACTGCCCCGTCGGGACCGACGATCTCAACTTTTGAGCCGGCCAACAACAGCATTGACATCGCAACAGACTCGATTCTGACGCTTACATTCAACGAACCGATTGTTCGAGGCAACGGAAATATGGTGATTCATTACCAAAGCGATGGCAGTGATGCCCTGACAGTAACTTCTGCCTCATCATCCAATCTGGTTATTGAGGAAAATCAGATATCATTCCCAAACCTGACGCTCCCCAACGATGCCACCTTATACGTCACCATAGATGCGGGTTTCATAAAGTCCCAAACATCTAATTTTTCTTACGGTGGACTTAGTGACACCACTCAGTGGGTCTTTACCACCTTGCCCTCACCTCCGGCATGGAGCAACGGCTATCCTCACTTTGACGCAATCACACCCAACAATTTAGATCTGGCATTGATGACCGGGAAAGATGCCACCTACTATTTTGTGGTGACCGCCGAATCAACAGCGCCATCCGTGACTCAAATCACAGAAGGAAAAAAATCGGACGACTCACAGGCGGCTGTCGCCGGCAACGGATCACTGACTGCCAACAGTGAATTCATCCATCAGAATATTGATATTTCCGGATTTCAGGAAGGATATTATTGGCTTCATGTGGTGACAAAAAATCCGGAAAAAGAGATCTATTCGGAGGTGGTATCTTTACAGATCGATAAGCTACCGCCGGTAGCCTCCTTCTATCCTGCCGACGGAACCACTCATTTCCCGGAAAACAGCAATATGACCATATCTTTCAATGAGTCCATCTACAGTTCGGGAACGCTGATTGACAACGCCAACGTTTCCGACTTTGTATCGCTCACCAAAGATGGTGTTCCGGTCAGTTGCTCCATCACCATCAACACCAGCACCAATATAATTACCATTGACCCGGACAACGACCTATCTCCCATAGTGGAATATGTTCTCAGCATAGATCCCGTGGAAGACAACATAGGAAATGAGCAATCGGACAACAGCTCCATCACTTTCACCACCGATAAGCAAAATATTTGGACGGGGACTGGAAGTGACCCGAAAGACTGGAGCGATGAGAACAACTGGAGCACCGGTTCATTCTCAGAAAACACCAGCATTTTTGTACCCTTAGCTGCCGAACCATTGGTTGCAGATCAAAACTATACAATCTATAACCTAACCCTGGAAGCCGGAGCGGTCATGCAACATACCGGGGGTACCTTAACCGTCAATGGAGAGTTCCGGCTGCAGTCTTCTGCCAGCGTAAATGCCTCATATCTGAACAGCGGAGGAACGCTGGTAGTCGATCCGGATAGTGTGAAAATTGAACAGGTTGTTACAGCCAATAATATTAATTACAACCTATCGGCGCCCACCTCAGGTGCCACAAAAACCGGCATGGGAGTCACCAACAATTTATATGCCTTCACCAATAGCACAGGCAGTTACACACTTATCGGTGATAATACTACTTTAACACCCGGCAACGGATATATCTTGCGAAGTGATGTCGGAACCCTTACCTTTTCAGGCGCCATCAATCTCTCAGACATCACTGTAAATTTGGAATGGTCTTCTGCCGGCCTTGGCTGGAATCTGGTAGGGAACCCCTATACAGGATCACTGGACTGGTCTCAAATCAACAAAACCAATGTGGCAGATGCCTTCTGGATATGGCAAAATATCGACAAAGTTTACGGGGTGTACAACTATGAACTGGGAACAGGAATCAATATTGATTCGCCAATTATTCCCTCCCACCAAGCTTTCTGGATCAAGATACCATCCGAAACACGTGCCTTGCCGGCCTCCATCACCTTTTCTACCTCCGGGCTTCAAGCCAACACCACCAGTTATCTGAAATCGGCCTCCATACCGCAACGTGTAAAAATAGCAGGCAGCAACGGCTCTGTAAAAGATGAAACTGCCATAGTCGTGCATAATGGAAGTTCGCTAAATCTTGACCACCTCGATTCCGACAAGATGCTCTCCGGATCATCTGAAGCCCTGGAGTTGTACTCATTTGTGGAAGACCAGAAAATAGCCATTAACGCCATTCCCTCATTCATGGAAGCAATAGAAATACCGATAGGGTATTATGCCGGAAAAGCCGGAGATTACGCCATTGAATTAATTGACCAAACCATCAACAACGTGGACAGTCTGATACTGTTCGACCATACTGAAAACATAGAATGGTTACTATCAGCCGACCACCCCTACCATTTTTCCGTCACCAAGAAAGGCAGCAACAACCAACGGTTCACAATAAAAATGACCACCAAAGATGTCTCAACAGACATCAATCCGAAACCGGTTAATACCCAACGCTGCCATGTTTATGCTAACAACCACAATATCGTCATTGAAACAAGCGATAAGAAAAATCTCCGGTACATGGTAACCGACATAAACGGGAAAATGCTTGATCAGGGAAAATTGGCCTCTAACACCGTCAACCGTATCGCATCTCCTAATCAGCCGGGGCTATACATCATCATCATATCTTCAACCGATGGAAAAGAAGAGCATAAGATTATGATTAATAATTAGACCGATAGGTGGATAGCGGTCAGAGGCCAGAAGTTAGATTAAAAGATATATGTGGATATAAATAAAAATGAAGTAGATATAAATCGATACAGGTATAAATTGCTGCAAAATTAGCCTAACAGTCTATCGCCTATTGGCCTAACCGCCTTTTGACTTAATGACCTATCTACCAGGTACCCGGAGGGGCGATAGAGCGGCAAACAGGAAAAAGCGCTCCCTCCCTTCCCCCCCCAACCCCAGGAAGGGGGAGCGCCGACCCGCAGAGACAGAGACCGGAAGTCCGCGGCCAAAAATAACTAGAGGATATAAGTTGATATAATTGGAAATAAAATAGATATAAATAGCCTACCTGACTAATAACCAAGCGGTCCATTGGCCTAACAACCTATCCGCCTATTGGCCTATTGACCTAGCCGCCTAATAACCTATTGGCCCAATGTCGTTTAGTTAAGGTTTGTAAGCTGAAAATGCCACAGGTTTTCCAGAGTATCTTTTAAATCGTGTGTTATA
>NZ_JBQTGH010000023.1:0-30766 GCF_052400625.1 Thermophagus sp. OGC60D27 | reverse complement strand
TTCATAACTGTTTTTTGACTGCTTAAAATTAATATTTTGTCTAATTTTAAGCTGTCCAATTTGCGGGGAAGGCTACACTAGTTCTTCAAGTAATTTATTCCTTTCAACATCATTTGCCCCATGTAAAACTTTTGTGTTTTTATATACACTTGATAGATTTAATGAATCTACTGTTATATCAATAAAATTATTTTTAAATACTTCTTCCAATAACCAAGTTCCATCTAAAATAACAACGTCAATACCGTATTTATCAATAAACTTATCTTGTGCATCTTTTCGTTTTTTACTTGAAATAGTCTGGTTAGATATAAAATAGATTCGTGTGTATTCTCGTTCAGTGGAAAGAATATTCTTGATGTCGCTTTCAGCTTTAGTTTTCCATTCTTTTTTCGCACTTATTGCAAAAGCCCATTTTTCATTTTTATTCCAACCATTTTCAGGAATGAACCATCTATCAGAAATTTCCTCTGAAACGGGATAGGTCTCTGCATCAGTTTTTCCATCACCACCTCCTGTTGGTCCAGTTTGTGGTATCAAATTAGGTGCAATAACTTTTTCGATTAGTCGTCTACAAAAACCTTCAAATAAATCTTGCTTTTGATTAGTTGAAATCTTTTCAAGTTCAAATGCAAGGACCTCCTTTGTCAATACAACTTCAGAACTAACTTTCGAATCTGAAAAATATTCTGGTCGTCTCATTCGATAATATTCAGAAGGAGTTTTTATTTCAAGATTTTTCATCTTTTATGTGTAATTAGGTCTTCTCTTTTTTCAGCAGGAATGGTAACGTACTTGCTATGCGCAGTGTGCCTGTGTTGCGCCTGCGGCAGGCATATTGCGTATGAGCTATTGTTGGCATTTCGTTGTTTCTTTAGTTGAGTATTTTCCTCCAATGACTGATATAATCATACTGCTTCCAATACTTCTCTAGATTTGAATGTCCCAAAGAAATTGGGTTTTCCTCAAAACTCCACAATTCTGCAATTTGTTCTTTAGCAACCTTAAGAGGACGATTAAACACGTCAGAACTTCTAATTTCAAATTTGCTTTCCTTATTATGATACGCTCTCCATTTCGCTGCATCTTCAGTTTCCCAATCTTCCTTTTTTCCAGCAACAAGGATAAATCTAAATTTACTTACTGCCCCGAATATTCTTGATTTTTCAGATGGATGAGTATTAAAGTACCTGTCCCATGATTTAACTTGTTCAACAGCATGATTTAATTCTGAAGATGGTTCTCCATTCTGTTTAAACAATTTCATATGAGGCTTTTCAACTTCCAACAAAACCCATTCAGGGCCATCTGAATTATCATTTAACCAGGCAAAATCACAGCGAAATTTATTCCCCAAAGAGACTTCTTTAAAATTTGGTTGAATTCCCCATCTCCTTGAATATAATTCATAAAACAAGAATGAATTACTTTTCAAGACTTTTAGTAATTCTACTTCTGAATTATTGTCATATGCTGATTTGAGTTCTTTTTCAACTTCTATTATATTCCATGTACTCATTTGTCAAATCTAAAGTGTTTAATATTGACGTCAATAGTCTCAATATTTAAGTCATTTCTAATTTCTGCTCTAAGCGCTTCTAGCACTGGAGAAAAATTTCTGGTTTCAATTGCGTTAGCCAATAAGCTAATTTGTTCTTTAGTACCTAGAAATTGAACTTGTTCTATAGCAGCTTCAAAGCTTTTCTTTTCTTCTTGGTTGTTATCTCGATTAGCAGAATATGCAATTGTTCGATAAGCTTCAATTAGAAACTGAGTTCTAATGTCTCTTTTTTTATTTCTTAAGTCCTTTTGAGAATTAAGTTTATGTGAAACAATCCAGCCTAATGCTATTACTAATGCCGATATTATATTACCTAACGAAATTGTCCAATCAAATATCATGTCAAATTAAGTTTATTTTGTGCTTTGGTTATTCAATGAATGCCAACGGACAAGTATATGCAAAGTGGGTGATTGCGGGCTTCAAACTTATCAAACCGTTACAATGTTGAAGCGGGCTACAACCATTGAATTTACTACTATCTCACCTATTTTGTATATACATTGTTCTATGCCGTTTTTTCTCCATTCACAGCAATTCTTAATAAATCACAACTTTCCAAATAATCTTCCATTATACCAAATTTACTTACATTATAATCTTTATTCTCATCAGGTATCAATGAAATATTTCTCTTTACGTAATCATCCTTTTTTATCTCCTTCTGCATTAAATTGACAAAAATGTGTTCAAATTCAAGATTCAAGATATTTAAACTTTCCCATGAAATCGGTTGATTAAACTTAAATTTCTTTGTCAAGAAGTTACAGAAAGGTTCACTGCTACTACCATGTATTGGAATTGCTATATTATACATTGGTTCTCCATCATTGTATAAATCATAATGCGTTGAAGAATATTTAATACCATGTATTTTAATCCCTCCATGAGCAGATAGGTCTTTTATATATTGCATTAAAAGTTGGGGTATTATATATTCAGGTTTGAATGAACTGGTAGGGAACTTAACCTTTACTGAGGTTGCATAAATAAGAGGCCATAATGTTAGGTATCTAAAAACACTTCCATCCCATTTTCCTGTTTCAGCAGCTTTAATTAGGGTCGGATGATTATTCGTCAAGTCAATTAATGTAATAGGTTCAAAACCATTTGGGTCATTTACAACCTCAAATCTTGATGCATGACAATTATAAATATTTGGTTTTCCTAATTCAAGCCATGCTAAATAAGTCGAATTTGCTAAATATAAACAGGGATAGCCTGGTATGCTAAATCTTTGAGAAGCTATCAACTCTCTTTTATTCATTGGTACATGAAAAATTTCTTTGGGTTCAAAAACCTTTCCATTTTCAGAAGTTCTTAATCTATATAATTTTTCATGTACTCTTAAAGTTGAAAGATTAAATGTACTATTGCCTAATAGTTCTTTCTCGATTCCATTTTTAAATCTATCATAAGCTTCGGCAGGCTTCCCATCATAATACTTTTGAATTGTAAGTATTATTGTATTCTTGAGATTATTAGCTGTTTTATATATTATATCAATGTATTTTTCACCCTTCAAATTATCAACACCTGCTATTTCAAAATTATCAACCTGTTCAAGTCTTTTAATAAAGTTTGAGAAAGCAGATGTAATATGATGATAGAAATCCATATCATCTTTTCTCTCAGTGGGTGTCTTCAAAAAATCACTTGTTATAAAATCTTTTAATGTCATGCAGCTAGTGTCTTTTTAAATGGCATAGAACGGTTTGGCTATGAAGCGTTGCGAATTACGTACTCTAAACTTATCAATACTAAAAACTAGGTAAAGCGAGGTGCATACTTTCAAATATGCACCCCACTAGCAATGCTTTATGAGCCTTTGTTATGGGCTGGTTTTCTTGTTTTACTTTCGTGAAAATTAATCGAAAGTCTAATTTATTTATTAGAAAGCTGCAGCAGTCCCTAAAAGAGCACCAAATACAGTAAGCAATAAAATTATTCCAATTAGTGAAATCACTAATCCGGCAATTGCCATTCCCTTTGGTTTTTTAAAAACACCTACAAAAGATAAAATAAGTCCTAAAACCCATACTATCCAACCAAGAACTGGAACCCAACCAAGAAATAATGCAATTAAAGCAAGTACGAAACCTGCTGTTCCAACACCATTTGATTTTTTTTCTTGCTGGTTAATAATAATTGTTTGTCCTGCGTTGCTTTGCTCGTTAGTTTTAATTTCTTCTGCCATAATCTTTTATTCTTTAATGTTATTAATAATTTGTTTTCCTACTCATAAAGCTTTTCGGTTCCGCTATGGTTTTTTTGATAAAAATTTGTCAATTAACCTGTGGTCAATTCAATAATTATGAACTATCAAAGTAATTATTTGGTGGTTCTCTTGTCATTTTGCTATTTCGTTCATTAACTTGCCCATAACGTATGTGTAAATGCATATTGTGTTTATATCTATTATGTCGATATTTGTTTAATTGTCAGTTGTTGAGTTGTTTATGTTCTGTAATTTGGTCTAAAGGGCTTTTAATATTTGCAAGAGATCGTTTGCTTACGTGTGTGTAAATTTCTGTTGTGGTACTCGATTCATGACCTAAAAACGTTTGAATGTATCTAAGGTCGACACCATGTTCTAATAAATGAGTTGCAAATGAGTGGCGTAGCATATGTGGAGTCACTTTTTTGTTTATTCCTGCTTTTTGAGCTGCTCTTTTTAGTATACTTCCTATGCTAGAGGCACAGTATGTTTTTCTATTAGGACCTTCGAATAGCCAATAGTTTGGTTTATATTTTTCAAGGTATTTTTTTAATACGATAGCATTAGATTTTTGATAATAAAGTCGTTCTGTCTTTTTTGCCTTTTCCTCCTCGTATGAATAACATCCTATTGTCAAAATTGACATCTTGTAACCTGAGATTGATGAGTTCGCTTCGTCTTAATCCTGCGGAGTATATGGTGGCGAGTATGGCTTTATGTTTGATGTTAGATGTGGCTTTTAATATTTTGAGTACTTCTGTTTCGGATAAGATTTTTGGAAGTGCTGATACTTTTCTGGGTCTTTCTATATTATAGTATGTTTTGGGTAACCCTAAGACGTGCTCGTAATAAAACTTAATAGCATTAATACGTTGATTTTGTTGTGATGGGGATATACGATTGCGTCGGATGAGTGTTAATATGTAGTTGTTAATCTCTTCTTTTGTGACTTCTTCAATCTTCTTCGTCGAACTAAATGCATTAACAAAATCTTTGAAATAGTGCATGTAGGTTTTAATCGTACTGTGGCTGTATCTTTTAATCTCCAGTTGATTTAGGTATTGCTGAAGAATATCGATGTTTTTGGATTTTTCTTTTATCCCATCTTTTTTCTCTGCTAAGACCTTTGGAGTGTTGAGATTTTTGGGGGCAATACGAACAATGGTAGCAACAGGGGCGAAAACTTTATTAAACTCTGTTTTATTGAATTGAGATAAGGGGACATACCAGCAGCGCAAAGTTGCAGACCCTTTGCGACCAGGTATGGCTCTCACTTTAGCCCCTAAAGTATCGTAATCTGTAAACTCTATTTTTACAACATCCATCTTCCGGTGTTGCGCTAAAGAGAGAGTTGTTGGGGGCTTTACAGGCATCAATTCATGTTTTTATACATACAAATATATAAAATCTGTTTATAGGCAAGTGTTTGTAAATTCTATTTTTGTGGGGTGATGAAGTTAATCTCTGTCGTCAATTTTTCATAGGTATTTTCAAGAAGAAGTTCGGTGTCGGCTCTCATTAACTAAAAAAAAGTAATGACAAACCTAAAGTACATGCAAATAGGTTTGCTATTTTACCATATAAGTAAAAAACGGTAAACGAAAGAGATTCATCGCGAAAAAAGCAGCATCAATAGAAAATGTAGATTATTAGATTTTAGATGGTTAGATATAAGATTTAAGACATCGCATTCGCAATACCCCTTGCTCCATGCCCTGTGCCCTTTGCCTTCAAACGCAGAGACGCGAAGACGCAGAGGAGACGGTGAGTCCCATGCACAACATATTTCAATTTATCTCCACTTATCTCCACTTATATCACAAATTTCTAAGCACCATTTTTTCCGCCTTCGGCCTGAGCACTGAACAAAAGATAGTTAGATTTAAGATTTTTAGATGTAAGATTTAAGACATCCCATCCGCTATGCCCTGTGCTCTGCGCTCCATGCCCTTTACCATTAAACGCAGAGGAGACGGTGAGTCCCATGCACAACATATTTCAATTTATTTCCCTTATATCTATTTATATCTAACTTATGACCTCTAGCATCTGGCTTCTTCTGGCCTCTGGCTTCTGACCTCTGACCTCTAACTTCCGGCCTCTGGCCTCCTATTTATATTCGTATACCTGCGCACCGGGGACTAAGAACGAACCACACCACCACCTTCTGCCTGATCAATTGGCAAATATTTTAGAGAGAGCTGATGAATATACAAAAAGAATATACCTTGTATGGTATAAAAATGTGATGCCATGAAAACAATATCATTAAAAATAGATGATTCAATATTTCGTGAGACTGAAAACATTCTTACTCGGATTAAGAAACCAAGGAACCGGTATATAAATGAAGCGCTTGAGTTTTATAATAAAATTCAACACAAACAGATATTAGAGGAAAAATTGAAAAAAGAATCTGATTTGGTTAAGGCTGATTCAATGTCAGTGCTAAAAGATTTCGAGGAGATTGATTATGCCGATTAAACAATATGAAAACTGGATCGCCGATTTAAATCCGCAAATTGGCACTGAACCGGGTAAAACAGACCGGTTTTGGTGATTCAGAACAATCTGCTCAACAAGATTCCTCATCCATCGACAATGGTTTGTCCAATTACAACCAATGTAAAAAAGGATGCTTAAATATTAAGAGTACATCTGAAAAAAGGAACAGCCAACTTAAATCAGCCCTGTGATATTATGATTGACCGGATACGTGCCATTGATAATAAACGGTTGATAAAGAGATTGGGAATTTTACCGGATGACATGCTTGATTTGGTGAAAGAAAATATTCACATAGTGCTTGACCTGGAATAATGCACGGCATCACAACAGTTAGTCATTCCCAATGCGCGGTTTGGCGTTAATAAATAATTATATTTCAGAAAAATAGGTAAAACAGTTGACAATTACTAAACGTTTGTTTAGGTTTGTGGCATAATAATTTAAAACAATGGCTCGAAAAAAAGAATATAATGAAGATGAGGTTGTAGAAAAAGCAATGCGCCTTTTCTGGAAAAATGGCTATGAGAACACCTCTATGCAAATGCTCGAGAAAGAAATGGGCATTAATAAGTTTTCCATCTATTCAAGTTTCGGCAGCAAGCATGGTTTATTCTTCGAATGTTTAAAAAGTTACAAAAAGAAAGTGAATTCCATTTTTGAACAATTTAAAAATTCGAATAAGGGGATAGAAGACATTAAAGAATTTTTTTATAATTCAGTTAGAATCTGCAATGAGGAAGGAAATGAAAAAGGCTGTTTGCTGACGAATACATACAATGAATTTGCCGACAAAGAAGATGAACCAATTAACGGCCAAATAAATTCTTTTATGGATAATTTAAAAGAGTTATTCATTGAAAAATTAAAAATGAATTCCGATAAGGACGAAGAAACAGTGTTAAAACAAGCAAACTATTTACTGATCGCCAAGCATGGTTTGGCAGCAGCATCAAGAGTCAATAGCAGCAAAGAAATTGAGGATTTTATAGAAATGACCTTCAAAGGTTTATAGATATTTTTTTTACCTTAAACTAACCGAATGGTTAGTTATTTATTAATTAATACAGAGATTTATGAAGAAAGTATTATTTGGTACCAACTTATTAATGGGAATCGTTTTATCCCGATTTGCCATTTCAAAATTAACAGGATGGGAAATATCGGTAAAGGCTTTTGTCGAAATGGCTCAACCATTAGGTATTGATCCCACCTTTTTTCGGGTGTCTACCGGAATCATCATCTCGGCTGTGGTCATCGGTTATATCCTTACTGCGGTCTTTAGTCTGATAAAAAATAATGCCATTATCAGATACCATATGCCATTTTCCCAATGGGCAACATTCACCAATTTATTTGGCTTGCTTACGATGATAGGGGCCCTTGTGGCCGAGTTTTCATTAAGAGTTCAACCGAAATGGATGTTGGTATATATTGCCTCCGGAATAGTTATTCTCTCAGTAACAAATATTTTTATTTTAAATAAACAAAAACAAATCACTAATAATTACGCATTATGACAACATTAAAAATCCACAACATAGAAACAGCTCCCGAAGGCAGCAAAGTTTTATTAGAGCAATCGTTTAAAGCCAACGGTATGATTCCCGGTTTACATGGCGTGCTGGCCGAATCGCCTGAATTATTAGAGGCTTATCAAACCTTACATAAACTGTTTACTCAAACCTCTTTCAATAAGGAAGAATTAACGGTGGTCTGGCAAACCATCAATGTGGAACACGAATGCCATTACTGTGTACCGGCCCATACCGCCATTGCGCATATGATGAATGTCGATGCCTCTTTAACCGAAGCATTGCGAAACAGAACCGCAATGCCTACCGAGAAGTTACAGGCTTTACACGATTTTACGTTAAAGGTGGTACGTCAACGTGGCCGGGTCACACAAAAAGATTTGAATGACTTTTACAAAGCAGGTTACGGCGAAAAACAAGTATTGGAAGTTATATTAGGTTTGGCGCAGAAAGTGATCAGCAATTACACCAATCATATTGCTAACACGCCTGTGGATGTCCCTTTCCAAAAATTTGCCTGGTCAAAAGAAACGGTAAAAGCATAATCCGCCGGCAGGCTTAAGGTCAATATTATCTATTTTTTACCAATTAACAATGACATCTCACTTGGTGAGTCATTAAAAAAACAAAGCATTATGAACAAAAGAATTAAATTATCCGGTTTATTATTAGTTAGTCTGTTATTTGTTACAGCTTGTAACTCCGGAAAATCCTCCGAAAATAAAAAAGCGGCAAGCAGCACCCATGCCAATATGAAAAAAGCACCGCTATTTGAGGTTGAAACAATAGATGGGCAAAAAATAAGTTTACAACAATCGCTTGATGAGCAAAAGCCAACAATCGTGTATTTCACGGCTTCGTGGTGCCCTATGTGTGCCAAAAACTGGCCGGCCATTTCAGAAGTGTATCCGGAATACCAGGACAGAGTGAATTTCGTAGCGATCAGTATCGACCCTACTGATGATAAAGAGGTGTTGACAAAATTAGCGCGGGAAAAAAACCTCAATTTTCCTTTAGTAACTGGTATGCCAAAGCTTATGATGGAATTTGGTGTGAAGACTCAGGCCACAACCGTTGGGGTTAATAAAGAAGGATATGTTGAATTTCAGAAAGACAAAACCGTACTCACCGCTGATGAATACCGTGCCCTTTTTGAGCAATTATTAAAATAGATGGAATTTATAGAATTTTCTTTTTTACAAGGAGTATTGGCGTTTTTAGCACCCTGTGCCGTAGCATTATTGCCGGGGTATATTTTCTCCTTTATTTCCCGAAATCCGACCAGTAGTGGACAGCTCTCTGCCCGTTTGGGCAGAGGCTTAAAACTGGCCTTGCTCAGCATTCTCGGCATCCTGCTGATTTATAGCATTGCGGGTACAATGATTGTTGTAGCAGGTCAGTTTTTGAAAGATTATATGAAATGGATTACGATTATTATGGGCATCATATTAATCGTGCTTGGCATCCTTATGCTCTTAGGAAAAAATATCTCTTTTTCCTTTCATATCGAAAAATCAAATCCCAAAACGGAGGCCATTGAAGCTTTCTTTTTTGGCATAGGCTATGCCACAGGTGCCTTAGGTTGTCTCTTCCCTTTGTTCTTAATTGTGGCCACACAAGCCATGGCAGCAGATACCGTATGGGAAGGAGCTTCATACATCTTAGCTTATTTTGCGGGAATGAGTGGTATGATGATCGTAACCATTCTCCTGGCCATTTTTGCCAAAGATTTCCTCATGAAAAACTTAAGGAAGATACTGCCTTATATGGAAAAGATTACCGCCGTATTACTTATCGTAGCGGGAGCATACGTCATTTACTATCAAATGGCACTATTCGCTTAGTAGTATAGATTGCAAGGCCATACCCACTGAAAAGAGGAGATTATGGTATTTAGACAGGCTGCTTGAAGCTTTAACAGATTGAAGAGAGGGCTTGTGCCATAGTCCTTCCCGGATTTTGTCAAGGCCTTTACTGAAGTATTATATCATAAAGATAAGCTCAGTAGTGATGTTGAGCTTGTCTCATTCAAAAAGCAATTATGAATAGTTCAAGAAGAAAATTTATTCAAAGTATTGGTGTTGTTGGAGCATCAGGGATTATCGCCCCCGGCACCGTGTATGGTAATGAAAATAAAGACCAAATGATTGAAAACAAAATAACAAGGCCCAAGGTTTTATTTTTTGATGTTAATGAAACACTTTTAGATCTAACACAAATGAAAAAACAAGTGGGAGATGCGCTCAATGGAAAAGAAGAACTACTAACCCTTTGGTTTACCACTATGCTTCAATATTCTTTGGTGACCACAGCAAGTGGTCAATATGAACATTTTGGCCATATTGGTGCCGCCGCACTACAAATGGTTGGGGCTAATCATGGCATTATGATTTCAGAAAAGAACGCACGCGAAGTGATTTTAAATGCACTCCGGGGCTTACCGGCTCATCCTGAAGTGAAGGGCGCCTTAACCCAACTAAAAGAAAGTGGGTATAAATTAGTTTCTTTTACCAATTCATCAAACGAAGGGGTCAAAAAACAATTCGAAAGCGCAGGCTTAACAGACTATTTTGATGAACGATTAAGTGTTGAAGAAATTGGAAAATTTAAACCATTTCGGGAAACGTATGAATGGGGCGCAAGAAAAATGGGCATAAAACTGCAAGAAGCGATGCTCATTGCTGCACACGGTTGGGATGTGGCAGGTGCCCTGTGGGCTGGATGGCGTGCCGCTTTTATCAGAAGACGAGGGCAACAACTCTTTCCATTGGCCCCCAGAACTGAAATTATGGAACCTGACTTGCAAAAAATCGCAGACGTCTTGGTTCACTACTGACCATTAAGCGGCGAATAACGGAGGGGTGCATAGGGCAAAATGATGGTTAATGACGCTGTAGACTTACCCTTTATAGGGATAGCTCTCAAATAGACATATTTCTTTTTTTGAAACCAAAATTCTAAATGCATTTTCAGTGAGCAAGCTGGTTCTGTCAGGGGCAGCTGAGGCACCAAGCCGTTTCTATATCCTGGACAGGTTCTGAACACTCCCTTTCTTTGCCGGCTGGAATTTGGTTGGTTATTTCCTTGTCATATGCACAGGGCTAATACCACCTAAGTCATCATGGGGAGGGAAATGATTGTAGTCATCGAGCCATTGTTCGGTAACATCTCCGGCTTCGTCTAATGATCCAATTTAAACTGTCCTATTTGGGGGAAGCTAACACATCCATTCGATGCCGGGAGGGCATACGTCGGCCTCGATTGCAAAGAGTCGGATGAGCCGTATGCAGACATGCGACTCACCCGACTCCTGGGATGGATGAAACGGATGATTTACGAACGTTTAATAAACTAGTTTCAGTTGAAGATTTTCCTCAACTATTATTTTTCCTGAATTAATTAATTGATTGTTTGAATGATGATTGTTTTTTGCACCCCATAAAACAGCCACGAGTTTTGTGTCATTGTTTTTAAAAGTGTTGTTTGTTAGGTTTACATTAATTATTCCATGGGTGTTAATTAAAATATTGGTTTCTTCTTTTTGTCCGCAATTTTGAAATTTGCTGTTGGTTAATTCCAGATTGCCTCCAATTGTTGATTCGTCATACCCACCTCTGTAATAATCCACAATGTTGCGTTTGATATTGGTGAAGCTGCAGTTGTCGATGATTAAATATTCCGCATTATAATCTCCCTTGGCTTCTTTCTGTGCCGATAATTCAATTCCGTTTTCACAATCCTCTATTTGTGTTTTGTAGAGTTGTATTTCATCTGCGAAGGAATTTTTATATCCTTTAATAACAAACAGGAAGTTGGCTATTAAACAATTTTCAATTTTCAGGTTGTAATGGGCTGACATATTGTCTTTGAGCGGAGCAAAGGCCATTTGCGAGTTTGAACCTTTAAGTAGTAGATTATCTGCAGATAAGAAACCATGAGGATACAACTCAAAGAGGGGGGTGTTTTGAGGACCGGAATAGATTATTGCTGCAGGGAAATTGCCTCTGTGCCGAATCGTGATGGCCTTGTCGACAATCAGTGGGTTTTTGATGGTGTATTCTTGGGCAAGAAGTTCAATGGTGTCTCCATCTGAGGCTCGAAGGAGGGCATCTCTTAATGCTTCAGTTCCTTCTTTTACCGGCCAAACAGATGGCACTTTTTGCTTCTCATTCTTTGCAAACCAATCAGGTCCATAATTATCTTTATCTAATATATTGGAGACTTTTGAACTGTTTTTAATTGGTTGTGAAATAGCCCCAATCCATGAATCTTTGCTCCTGGTATGGCCAAGGATATCGTGTGAGATTTTGTCATATTCAAAACCCTGATAAGGTTTAATGTCCGGGGAGGAGGAAGGGACCCAAATAAATTTATCCAAAGCGGTAAATGGTAATGGAGATAGCGAGAATTTTTTGGCTTGATTAAACGTTACCCCTTGATTGTTAATTAAGTTAGATCTGAAAAGGATGCCATCTGTTTTGTCGAATTCGATAATGGGAGCGGGATCCCCTGTTTCATTAAAAATTATATTGTTGGTGACTTCGGTCCTTATCGGCCTTGCTGATCTGATTTCTGAAGGGGGTAAGACATCCTGTTGGTCGATGTTGTTCCCTACGCCAAACTGCCAAGGTGATTCACAGTTGATCCATGTGTTAAAAGAAATGACTGCGTCAGTGACTTGGTTATATCTATTTAATGGAGATTTTGGGATGCCATTCATGATGGCCAATGGACTTCTGAAATCTTTTCCTTTTAAATTGATGAAATAATTATTGGTGACTTTGTGACCGGTATTTATAAGCCGAATTCCACCCATGTAAGGTGAGTTTCCATCGCCAATGAAAAAATTCCCATCAATGATGCAATAATTTCCGTGACGGGTAACCAGGGATCCTTCGCAATGGAAAAATACATTATTTCTGAATTCATTATAGTTGGTTTTGCTGGAGATCACCTCTACTTCTCCGTTGCATCTGTCAAAAAAATTGTTGGCAACCAAAGTATTTCCCGGAGACATCGAAGTGAAGCTGTCGCCTAACCTCATGGTTTCCGCTTTTGGCCCACCTTTGCGTGGACGTGGACCGAAATAGTTATGAGTTATTTTATGGTAATTTCTGATGCTCTGATTGCCTTTTATTTCCACCAATAGGGTTGGTCCCTCATTCGTTTTTCCCGCAAGATAGCAATGGTCTAACTGGTTTTTTCGTCCCCAGAATTCAACCCAATGATCTGATGCCGCTCTGTTGGGCTGATTGTAATCTTTTATCACACAATTGGTAACTCGGCAATTGTTGGCAAGGGTCGTATCGTTGAGTTTAAAGGTGATGACAGCATTGGAGGGGGTGTGACCGTTCCGGAAGTAAAGATCCTTAACAATGAGGTATTCCCCTCCTAACTTCAAGTCAGATTGGCCTTCAATAAATACTTTCCCGGGGGTCTCAGCCTTTATTATTATGGGTTTTTCGGGTGTCCCTTTTCCGTAGAATTTTATTCTGACATCCTTCCAGATTTTATTGCGCATTACGATTTCATCACCGGGATGTGCATTTTTGATGGCAGATTCTAAATCTTCCGGGGTGTGTACCAAAATCTCTTTGTTTCCCATTTTTGCCAGACAGGATGTGAGGCAAATAATCAAAATTAGAAAGGTTATTCTTTTCATGATTAACTGTTTGTTTCCGGTTTTCAAAGGTTTTACATCATTTTTTCAATTAGAAATGGCGGTGGATCATTAGGCAGAAATAGATCTCAATGCTGTTTTGGACAAAAAGAATGGACGACCAAGAAATTGGTAGACCAAAAACATTAGGCAAAAATAGGAAAAATTAACAAAGAGGCAAGTCCCGTAATTTTTTTATCCGGGAATCGAGGTTGTTCAAGAGATGTGGGGTGTTTTATTGATTTTTTCATGTGATGACGGAAAAATGAAAAGGTTGGTAGATAGGTGTTTGAGGAACGTTTTGACCGGGTCCTGAAAGTCTGGAATTCTGTTATGGAGCTGTCGGATTTAATGAACTGTATTAGAGATGTGAGGTGCGTCAAATTTGAGAATGTTGTGATTGTAGGGTTTGATTATTAGGGTTATAAGATGGATGGAAGGAGGTGTTGGTTGTCTAAAGCTTTGTAATACAGGTAGAATAGCTCTTGGGCGTGAAAAAAGATGAAAAAAACTAAAAAAATAGTTGCAAAAGAATTGTTTAGTACATAATTTTGGTCAACCAATTTATTGGTCAACCTTGTTTGGGCTTGCAATGGAAACATGATTTTTAAATCAATTGTTTGTAAAACTAAACTTTAAGCTATGAAAAAAAATGGAATGTTTACAATTAAGGGTTTCAGGCTGTATATATTGCCTGTGCTCATCTTTTTTATCGCATGGGGGTGCGATGAAGAATATGAGTACTTGTATGTAGACACCAAATTGCCTGTTGCCCATTTTGAGGTGCAAAAAGAATTTTTAAACGTGACGGTTACCAATCTATCAGAGAATGCTTCGGTTTATTTATGGGATTTTGGGAATGGTCTTACTTCTGATGAAGAATCTCCGGATATGGTTGTGTACGATGCCCCTGGAACCTACACCATAACACTTATTGCAAAGGATCTCAATGAGGCGTATTCAGAATATTCAGTTGATGTAACGGTGATTGCAGAACCAACCACTCCATTTGCCATGTTTAGCTATGAGGTCGATTTTGATAAAGTGACCTTTACCAATCTGTCAACCCGTGCCACTAGCTATGTTTGGGACTTTGGTGATGGCAGTGAATTCTCGAATGAAACGGATCCGGTCCATTACTATTCTGGTCCCGGTGAATTTCAGGTGACTCTGACTGCCAGCAGAGAAGGGGAAGAAGATCATGATACTACTGTTGTTGTTCAGACAGGTACTCCCCAATTTGTAAGTCCTACTTTCGAAGGCGAAAAAAGTGATTGGGGCGGAAATTATTCCACTAGTAATTCACCTACACCTCCTGCCGGGAATGGGGCTAAACTAGACAGTGAAGGAAAGTTTATTGCACAAACGCTTCGCGTTTATCCTAACACGACCTATAAGATTGTATTTTCTGCGGCCATTGATGGAAATGATGGAACGATACCATTTACTGTCTGTGATGCTCAGTCTAATGCGGTTTTGACGGAAGTGGATTTGGTTGAAAATTCAAGTCCTCAAAATGAGTATGTAGAATATAGTGTGATTTTTGATTCGGGTGATGCCAGCGAAATCCAAGTGGAAAGCATTTATAGTGGTTTAACCATAAGATTCGCTAATTTCTCGATCGTCTCTTTGTAGGGTTTTGAATGGATATTCCCTTTAATTTGTTGCTAACAAAATGGTTAAAGATAGAAGAATTTTGGTTATTTTTGGTCGACCAAATATTTAGTTGTCCAAAATTAAACTTTTTACGATGGAATTGCTGGAAAATTTTAGAACGATTGAGGTTGAAACGCCTGTGGATAAAATAGTTAGTCAAATTAAAGGGTTGATAGCGTCCGGTCAGTTGAAAATAGGAGATAGATTACCTTCTGAAAGAAAATTGTCTGAAAAATTGGGTGTTGGTAGAACTTATATTAGAGATGCGATTAAAAAATTGGAATTTCTCGGTATCCTGTCTACCATGCCTCAAAGTGGGGTGTATGTCAAGGGGGTTGATATCTCTGTTTTGGAAGGACTTTTGTCGAATGTGATGAAAATTGAAAAGCCCGATTTTTTCTCACTGGTTGAGACGCGGTTAATGATTGAACGATATGTGGTTCAATTAGCTGCTCAAAGGCGGACTGAGGCGCATTTGGAACAAATGGAAATAGCCCTTTCCGCTTATCGTGAGAAAGTTAATCAGGGGTTAAGTGCTGTTCAGGAGGATTTGAATTTTCATCTGACCATTGTTGATGCAAGTCAGAATAAGGTTGCCAAAACGTTGATGCTGATAATATTACCTGATATTTTGAATATTTACATCCGGGAAAATGTTTGTCCTGCAGGTGAAGTCAATAAGTCTTTAGTGGAGCATGAAAACATTATGAATGCCATAAAGATGCAGAATTCAGCGATGGCTGAAAAAAACATGTTACTTCATTTGAAAGATGTTTATGAATTCAGCAAATCAAAGGTTAGTTTTTTATGAGGTAAGCTTCTAAAAAAAGAATTAGTGTGAGCCACCACACTAATTCTGTAATTAATTTGATCGTCCTTCCTTGGATTGATGTTGTTGATTGATTGTCTGTGACTTAAAGTTTTGAGCCGCAGGCAAAGGTGGAAGGCTATTTTCATTTGCAAAATTAGTACAATTCAATTTAATCGCAAATTTCATTCTTATGATACGAAAGTTATTATTGTTGTTCATGTCTGTAATGGTGGGGCAATTGTATGCTCAATCATTAATAACGGGGAAAGTTACTTCCTCTGATGATGGTGAACCTTTAATTGGGGTTAATATTTATGAAAAAGGGACCACTAACGGTACCGTTTCAGATATAGACGGAAATTATTCATTGCAACTGACACAGGAGAATTCTACTGTCGTATTTTCATTTATAGGGTTTGTTGCCCAAGAGATGGCCGTTGAGCCGGGCCAGACGAATCTCAATGTTGTTCTGGATCCCGATGGCATTGCCATCGAGGAGGTTGTGGTTGTGGGGTATGGGGTTCAGCAGAAATCACATTTAACCGGTTCTATTTCAAAGCTTAGTAATGATAAGTTAAATGAAATTCCGGTGTCTAGGCCCGAAGATGCATTGGTCGGTAAAATTTCCGGTGTAACGATTCAGTCTACCGATGCTTCTGCGGGTGCTTCACCCACTATCAGGGTTCGGGGGATTGGATCCATCACAGCCGATGCGTCGCCCCTGATTGTATTAGATGGTGTCGTTGTGGACGCCGACTATTTAGGAAGTATGAACATGGATGATGTGGAGTCCATCGAAGTTTTAAAAGATGCTGCTTCATCAGCCATTTATGGTTCTCGTGGTGGGAACGGCGTTATTATGATCACCACCAAGCAGGGAAAGGAAGGGAAACCTGTGTTTAATTTCAAAGCCTATTACGGGGTTAGATTTACTGAAAGTTTTGATGATAAATTCTATTCTATAAGTGAATGGGCTGATAAGGTTAGAGCCGGGAATGGAGGTGAACTAACCGACCCAATGAAATATATCATGGAACTTGGAACAGAGACGGATTGGGTGGATGAGATCTTTGACGGTGGTATCATTCAGAGCTATTCTTTAAGTGCTCGTGGCGGTACCGAGAAAACCAAATATTCTGTTTCCGGAGGCTATCTTGAAGATGAAGGTGTTTTGCTTACCGATAACTTTGAAAAAGTTAACTTAAGGTTGAATATGGATACCAAAATTAATGATGTTGTTTCTTTTGGTGCCTCGGTGAGCCCCTCTTATTCTGTTAAAAGAGATTTCCCTATTCGGATTCAGGATGCATTACGTCAATCTCCCTGGTTGCTCATTTACCATGACGAAAATACCATACAATATGTTGACCGGAATACTTATCCCGATGTGGAAGTAGGTGACTATGCGATGGAGCGCCATTTTGACAATTATGACTTGTATGGCAATGGATCTGATGTGGATATTAGTACCACCTCTAACGTTAACCCTTACGCCAAAGTTGTAGAACGAGAATTTAAAACGTATAAATTCCAGTTATATTCAAAAGGTTATATCACGCTTAATTTTAATGACCATTTGTCTTTGACTTCTTCCCTGGCATTAAATTATAGTACCAACCGGGATGAGGATTGGCAAGGATCGTTATCGCACCGGAATGGCGCAAGCGCCGTTTATTCTCTAAGCACCAATGATGTTTATTATCATGGCGTAAACGAAAATATTTTTAATTACAGTAATCGTTTTGGGCAACATACTATCGATGCCGTTGCAGGTATTGCCTTTGAAAAATGGCATAACGTTTATTCCGATATGGAAGGTACCGGATATGATTTTGATTATATCCAAACGATAAATGCAGCGACCTCTATTTCGGAGGCTATGACCGAAAAGGCGGAAGAAACCATGCAATCCTTCATCAGCCGGTTCAACTATTCCTATGATAATCGTTTGTTGCTTTCTTTAAGCGCCAGATGGGATGGCTCTTCTCGATTTGGAGAAGATACAAAATATGGTTTTTTCCCGGCAATATCTGCCGGATGGCGGATTTCAGAAGAGGATTTTATGGAAAGTGTGAACGCGGTATCCAATTTAAAGATTCGTGCCAGTTATGGGGTTACAGGGAATAAAGAGGGGATAGGTCTTTATGAAGCTATTTCTAGAGTAGTACCCGTTTCGGCGATTATTGGTGGGGCTGCTACCGGAGGTTTTGCGCCATATAACATCGCCAACCCGGATCTGGGCTGGGAGAAATCCGAGGAAATCAGTGGTGGTATTGATTTGGGGTTATGGGCTAATAAACTCAATATTTCTGTTGATGCCTATCAGAGACGGAGTAAAGATTTGTTACTGGCTCAGGAAATTCCAGGGGTTACAGGTTTTGAGACGGCTACAATGAACATTGGAGAAGTGAAAAACAGCGGTTTTGAAATTGAGATTGGTGCACAACCCATACGATCGACTAATTTTAAGTGGAATACATCACTCAATATGTCTCACAATGTGAATGAGTTGGTCGATTTTGCCGGTGCCAGCGGACTAATCACTTATGAAGATGATAAAAGAGCAGCTGAGTATATTGCCTTGGAAGGCTATCCCATTTCATCATTTTATGGGTATGTTTATGAAAAAGATATCCCTAATGAATATCTTAATGACCCTTTTTATCCAATAGGAGGCGAAAGTCAGGATGTTTATGTGAAAGATTTGAATGGTGACGGACAAATCGATTCGGATGACCGGGCCATTTTAGGGTCGCCATATCCTAAACTGGTTTGGGGTTTTAGCAATACCTTGAATTACCATGACTTTGATTTAAGCTTTACATTCCAGGGGTCGCATGGGGCTAAAGTTCGAAATTTAGATCCTCAATATTTCGGCAATCAGTTTTCTTCAAATATGGACTATACGGCCGACTTCCCTGATGCCGACAAAGTGGTTCAGCGAATTTATACCGATCTGTGTGTTCAGGATGCTTCCTATATAGCGCTTAGGAATGTAAATCTGGGGTATACCCTGCCACAGAATTTGGCTTCTAAAATTGGAATGAAGAATGCCCGTGTCTATGTGAGTGCTCAAAACCTTATTTTCTTGACTGCGGATGAATACACCAGTTTTAATCCTGAAGGGGTGACAGATAATACAAGCCCACTGAGAGGTGGCTACCAGGTTGGGGCAGCACCTGTCTCTAAGGCGGTTAGTTTTGGTGTAAATCTTAATTTTTAAACTGCAAAAAACAGTTGAAAGATGAAAAAGCTTAAAATATTCTCAATATTAATTGTCGGGTTGTTGTTTGGCGCCTGCGATGATTTTCTTGATCTGAACCCAATAAGTGACTTAGGGAGTGGCAATTTCTATAAAACAAATGATGAAGTAGAAGCAGCCGTTATCAGTGTTTATGATGGGATGCAAACATTTGTTCAATATGAATTTGCGCTCGCCGAGATGAGAAGCGATAATACAAAGACCAATCTCCGTGAAGGGGAATGGGCCCAATTTGAAAGTATGAATGTGGATGTTTCTAATGCTACTGTTGCTCAATATTGGATGGATAATTACAAACTGGTATTTCTGGCCAATACTGTCTTAGAGCATTTGGATATTGTTTCCGATCCTGACGAGAGGGCCCAATTTGAGGGAGAAGCAAAATTTGCGCGTGCCTTCGCTCACTTTAACTTAGTGAGAGCCTTTGGCGACGTCCCCATTATTAAAACCATTGTTTTGCCGGGCGATAAAGATACCGGTTTGAGACAACCTGTCGAACAGGTTTATACCGCCATTCAGGAAGACTTATCGGATGCCATTGAGTTATTGCCTAATAGTGAAAACATGCCGTTTGGCAGAGCCGGAAAAGAGGCGGCTCAGGCTATGCTTGCTAAGGTTTATCTTACCATTGGGGATCACGCCCAAGCAAAAACCCTTTTAGAGGAGATTATTACCAATGGTAAGTTTGAGCTGATGGATGACTATCACGATGTTTTTTACAGCGAAGGAAACGATGAAATAATTTTTGCAGTTCCGTTTATTCCTGATGACAGTGAAGAGAGTCAAATTTTTTCATATGACTTTACCTGGAAAGGGAGAGCCAGTGGACTCAATTATCCTACATTGGATTTGATGAGTCAGGTTGATCCTGCAGATGCCAGATTTAACACGCTCTTCTATTACGATCCTCAAGCTATCTCGTCGGGAGGATATGAATGTGGTAAATTTCGCTCAGATGCTTCCAATGAGGAACTTAGCGGCAACGACTGGATTGTCCTGCGCTATGCCGATGTTTTATTGATGTATGTGGAAGCCTCTATAGGGGAAGGTGATTCTACTTCTGACGCACTGGCATTGGAGGGATTCAACGCGATCCGTAACAGAGCCGGGTTGTCGGATGATTTTTCAAGTGTAACCAAAGCTGACTTATTGAAAGAACGTCGAATCGAATTAGCCTTTGAAAACCATAGGCTCTATGATTTGGTAAGGTTTGGGGAAGCTGAATCGGTTATGACAGCATTCTCACAAACCGAAGAAGCTAATTTTGTTTTTAATGCTAATGATTTGTTGTTGCCTATTCCCCAAAGAGAAATAAATCTTAATTCTGGGTTGAAACAAAATCCAGGTTATTAGTAGCGCTTTTTTAGTGATTTGCAAAGAAAAAGGGATCCCTGACTTTTTATGCGATCCCTTTTCTTTGGGTATTTGAATGGATATGGTAAAAATTTTAGGACTCTTTTTGGCATTGTTTTTTGCTGCGACAAAAACGATTTCTTCGCAAAATAGCCATGATGGATGCAAAACGTATGTGTCGGATTGCTTTTTGATGGAAATGTTGGATGATGAAAATAATGAGGAAATTAAAGGGATTGTAAGGGAATACAATAGAGGAAACCATGAAAAGGGGTTAAAGCAATTTACTTATTATTTTAAAGAAAGACTTAAAGAGAGATTTTTCTTTTCTCATGATGACTTCCGACAAAGATTTTCTCTGTACAATCAATTGTATCCGTCATCCGGTCAATATCATCAGGATGAGGCGAAACAACACATGGAATTATATTCACCGGAAGTTCCGTGGAAAATGCCATTTGTGAATCTGAAGGGAGAGGTTGTTACATCTTATCCCTACAGGCACTTAACCAGGCAACATAAAGCGGATGATATCGCTTTCATGTATTATTATACCAATGAAGAAACCTATTTGAATTACATTCCGACTCAGGCACAATCGTTAAATGACGCTTTTGGGAAGGGAGAATATGAGCGTGTTGAAGACGGAAATGGCGTTTTTGAAGCCTTTCGGGCCGGGAATCGGGTTTTCAACTGGCTTTTGGCTCATCAAATTCTATTGGCTTCTGATCAATATTCCTGGGAACAGCAACTGGTTATTATTAAAAATCTATTGCTTACCGCCTCCAAAATTGCAGAACACAATAAAACTTATAAACAAGGCAATCATCAAACCAGGGGGATGAGCGCATTGTTAATGATCTCTTTGATTTTTAAAGAATTTAACGATGCGGCGGATTGGCAGAGGTTAGCCATAAATAATTTGGAAGAACATTTAAGAAATGAAGTATATCCCGATGGGTTCCAGTTTGAAAGAGGTGTCCATTACCATCAATCAGATATATTCAATTATTTGTATGCCTATCAAGCCGCTAAAGTCAATGGCATTTCTCTAAGTCCCATATGGGAAGAAAGGCTTAGGGGGATGTTTGATGTGCTTACCAAAATTGCATTGCCTAATAAGAAAGCACCCGTTCTTCAGGATGATACCGACAAGCCTTGGGCCGAGTTTAATGATATAGACGAGATCATGTGCGTGGGCGCTATGATTTTTGGCGACCCTGTCTTTTCTTATTTTGCTTCTGAACTGCCGCCAAGAGCCTATTTCTGGTTATTATCTTCCGAACAACTGAAGCAATTAGTACGGCGGTCTGCTCAACAACCGACTGTGGGAAGCGTCGCTTTAAAAGAGGTCGGCTACTATGTAATGCGTCAGGGATGGAATGATGAAGACCTCTATTTAATCATTAGTGCAGGGGTTACACAACAGAAACCTGATCATCAGCATGGCGATGTCCTGGGGATTCAGGCTTACGCCTTTGGTGAAATGGTGTTGCCCAACTATCAGGTGCGTTATTTCCTGCCGGATCTGGCTGAGTTTAAGAACTCTTTTACTAAGAATGTGGCCCTTGCTGACTCCGTCCCTCAGGGTACAATGTGGAAAGGGAATAAAGGCGGAAGTGGTTTCGGAAAATGGGAAAACTTGCCAAATCCGACAGTACATGCCTGGGGAAGCACGAATAGTATCGATTATTTTGTGGGGAGCCATGACGGGGATAAGGATCAGGGAATTGACTATTTCCGGGGAGTTTTCTTTCTAAAAAATGCCGGATGGCTGGTTCGGGATTATTTTGTTTCCGAATGTTTGGAGAATCATTCGTTTCAGCAGGTTTGGCAAGGACATTATAGTCAAGAAAGCCAGTTTCATATGAGGTCCGTTTTTCCCTCTGGTGCCGGGCTTGATATTGTTCAGCTGTTGCCTGTCTCCGATGAGGTGGGGAGGGCCATTAGAAGAGGAAAAGGGCGCATTGTTGTCGAGAGTCGATCTGGGCAGACTTGCGCATTTACGACTCTGTTATATCCCTTTGCTTCATTTGCTGATCGGTTGGAGCTTAAAAATACTGAATTTAAAGATCTGACTTTCGGGGAATGGAGGCTGTATGAGAAAACAACCGGCGACGGGAATAAGGTCGTCTGCCTGGAAAAAGAGAATGACCGCTTGATTCTGGGATCGACCTCATTTAAGTTAGGAGATGACGTGGTGCGTATTTCCGGAAAAGAAGCGGATTTGTTCGTGGAAAAAATTAATAATAACCAATATAAGATTACAAACTGCGGGATTTCCTCTGTTTCCTTTACCAAGGGGGCTGATTCTTTTAATCTGGCAATTGGGGATTCTTGCATTGTTGAATCAAGTGGACCATTTAGCATTGAATAATTAAAAAGCATTTTCCCATGAAGAAAACATTCTTATTCGTATTCTTTTGTGCATTTTTTCTATGTGGATGTGGATCGGAAATAACAGAGGAAGGACCTGCTCATCCCAATCTTATTTTGACGAATAGTTCTGTCAAGGAGGCTAAAAAATTAAAAGAAAAGTTGCCGCTTTTGTCCATTTCATTTGAAAAATTAAAAACGAGGACAGACCAATTGATGAGTCAACCAATGGATGTTCCGATTCCGGTGGATCCGGCAGGTGGATATACGCACAACAAACATAAAAGCAATTATATCGCAATGTATGGTGCCGGTGTGCTGTGGCAACTTACGGGTGAAGAAAAATATGCTGAGTTTGTTAAAAATATGCTGCTTGAATATGCAGCACTTTATCCTCAACTTGGCAGACATCCCGTTAAAGCCTCCTATGCCCCGGGAAAGCTTTTTTGGCAGTCGTTAAATGAGGCCGTCTGGTTGGTGTATACCATTCAGGCTTATGATTGTGTGTTCAGTTACCTTGACCCCCAAGACCGATTAACAATCGAAACCAATTTGTTAAGGCCCTATGTCGACTTCCTGTCTGTTGAATCACCGAAAGTGTTTAATCGGGTTCATAATCATGGGGTATGGGCCGTCGCTGCTGTGGGGATGACCGGATTGGCATTAAGGGACGATGAACTCGTAGAACGTGCCTTGTATGGTGTTGAAGGCGATCAACCGAAGGATAAGGAGGCCAATGAATCGGGTTTTCTGGTGCAGCTGACAGAGTTGTTCTCGCCCGATGGGTATTATACGGAGGGACCCTATTATCAGAGATATGCCCTATTACCTTATCTCCTGTTTGCCCAGTCGTTGGAAAGTAATCGGCCCGACTTGAGAATTTTTGCTTTTAGAGATAGTGTTTTAAAGAAAGCCGTATTAACCACTCTTCAGTTAACCAATGTTGATGGACGGTTCTTTCCTATTAATGATGCCATTAAAGAAATGTCGCTGGCTGCACCCGAACTGGTGAATGCCGTGGATATAATTTATAACGTCGATCAATCACAAAAAGAACTGTTAAGTATTGCCCGGCAACAAGGCGAAGTTGTTTTTTCCCGGGGCGGTGTGGCCGTGGCCAGAGATCTCGAAAAAGGAGAAGCGAAACCTTTTATCAGAAGATCTCGCCAATTCTTTGACGGGGCTCACGGAGATAAGGGGGCCATCGGAGTGCTTCGGTCGGAAGAGAGAGAACAAGCCATTGTCATGAAGTATGCCTCACATGGGATGGGGCATGGGCACTTCGATCGATTATCTGTGATGTTTTATGACAGCGGTCATGAGATTTTAACCGACTATGGTGCGGCAAGATTTGTAAATATCGAGTATAAGCATGGCGGTCGATACCTTCCCGAAAATGATACCTGGGCCCAACAAACCATTGCTCACAATACATTGGTGGTCGATCAAATGTCACAGTTTGGGGGCAATGTAAAGAAAGCCTCGAAAACCGATGGTACCCCCTGGTTCTTCAAAGTCGACCAGGAAACAGTGAAGGTGATGAGTGCCAAAGAATTGAATGCTTATCCCGGCATATCATTGCATCGGACCCTGGCATTAATTGAAGATTCGGTATTGTTGAAAAATCCCCTGATAGTAGATGTTTTTCGGGCCGCTTCCGATGCCGATCAAGTTCATACCTATGATTTACCTTTCCATTATGACGGACAAATCCTTCATACCAATTTCCCTTATGAGAGATTTAAGATTCTCAAAGCTTTTGGAAGCAGTAATGGTTACCAGCATCTATGGAATGAAGGAGCAGGATCGCCCGGGGATCGTGTGAGCCGGATTGTTTTTCTTAATAATCGAAGTTTCTATTCTGTTAACACAGAGGCACAGGAAGGAGATACGATCTTTTTTACCCGTCTTGGCTCAAATGATCCGGAGTTTAATTTGAGAAATGAGCCTTCCTGGGTTTTGCGCCGTCACAAAGCCGGTGGTAGTCTCTTCGTGTCAACGATAGAAGCTCATGGATACAGAGACTATGAAACCGAATTGATCGATAGTCCTTTTGGTTCTGTTATGAATATTGAGACTTTGATGAATACCGACGATTACACAATTGTTTCCGTTGAATTGGTGAATAACAAGCGCATTATCCTGGCTATATCCAATCGCGATCGTGAAGCGACTTCGCGTCACCATGTGAAACTTAAAGACGATAAGGAAGTCAGCTGGGATGGGCCTTTTAAGATGTATGTGAATGAGTAAATGCTGTGCCCATAACTTTTATATGTTTTATTTTTAACTATAGGGATTTTCGTGGATGCTTTAGAGATTTTGTTGTTAGTTTTAGCTGGGATTCTTTCCGGATTTGTCAACGTGGTTGCCGGCGGAGGGTCATTGTTGACATTGCCTTTGATGATTTTCATGGGGCTGCCCTCTGGCGTGGCAAATGGCACGAATCGGATTGCAATAATTGCCCAGAATGTTTTTGCGGTTTCCAATTTTGCTCGCAAAGGGATCTACGAATTTCCCTATAGCCTTTATCTGGGGGCTGCTGCAGTTGTGGGGGCCATTATTGGGGCCAATCTGGCTGTAGATATTGACGAAAAAGCCTTTAACCGATTTCTGGCATTGGTGATGGTTGGCGCTGCTTTTTTTATTGTTCGGCGAAAACAGAATACTATTAGTGACAACGCCAATATTAGTTCCAAACAGTTGGTTTCAGGTCTTTTAGTTTTCTTTCTGCTTGGTATTTACGGCGGTTTTTTACATGCCGGTATTGGATTTTTAATCATCCTTGCCTTAACCAAGATCAATCACTTTTCCCTTATGAAGGCGAATAGCATAAAAGTATTTGTTGCGCTGGTCTATTCTATTCCCGCTGTTGGCGTGTTTTTATTCAACGGGATGGTTGATTGGAAGGTCGGAATTACTTTGGCTGTCGGCACTTCTTTAGGCGGGATTTTGGGCAGTCATTTAAATATGAAAGGTGGCGAAAAGTGGATCAAAATAATTTTGGTATTGGCCATTATCGGTATGGCCATTAAACTTTGGTTTTTTTAATGCAATAGGGCGGTCTTCTCTCATTGGCGAGAAGACCTTGTGATATTATTATTTGCAATTACTGAAAAGTTTTTGAAAAATAAGTTGTTATGAGAAAGATTTTTACGATAAAAAATTTAATCCTTGTTTTTGCTTTTTTATGGTCTAATCAACTCCTCTCGCAAGAATTTTATGACGATGGAGAGGAATTATCGGAAGCAGTGAATGGTGCTACTACCGGGGGTGAGTTTGTTGTTAAAAACGGAACCTATGCTGATTTCGAAATGCGTTTTGAAAATATGGCTACCGCCGAAAATCCTATCATCGTCAGGGCCGAAAGTGTTGGCGGCGTTGTGCTTACCGGATCCTCGTATTGTGTGTTTAAAAAATCCTCTTATATCACCTTAGAAGGTTTTGTCTTCGATTGTTCCGATAATAACACTTTGGTCAAACTGGAAGGGTGTAATAATATTCGTATCACCAGAAATGTTTTTGAAACGGATGCCACTGAGTCTGTTAAGTGGGTGTATGTGGGGGGTGTCTATAATGATAACACGATGCCATTCCAGTATCCAAGTCACCACAATCGAATCGATCACAACATTTTTCAAAATAAGACCACTCCCGGGCATTTTATTACGATAGATGGATCTTACGATTCGGACGATAACGCTTATCAATCACAATATGATGTTATTGACCACAATTATTTTAAGAATAACGGGCCAAGAGCTGTCAACGAGCAAGAATCTATCCGGATTGGGTGGAGTGATATGTCTAATTCCAGTGGCTTTACTACCGTTGAGTTTAATTTGTTTGAAGATTGTGACGGGGACCCGGAAATTGTTTCCGTGAAATCGTGCGATAATATCATTCGGCATAATACCTTCAAAGGTTGTTATGGAACGCTTTCCTTCCGTCATGGAAACAGAAACAGAGCCGAAGGAAATTATTTCTTTGGAAATGGAAAAGAGGTTGGAATGTCAGAAGAAGGTGCCACTCTTTATACGGGCGGCATTAGAATTTACGGTACTGATCATGTTATTGTCAACAATTACTTTGAAGGATTGACCGGAACCAAGTGGGATGCACCTATTACCTTAACGCTTGGAGATGCCATAGACGGACAAAGTTCAAATTTAACCAAACATTTTCGTGCCGAGAATATTATTATCGCCTATAATACCCTGGTAAATAACAGTCATGGCATAGAGATAGGGTTCGATAACAATGGGAAGTATTCAAAAGATTTGGCAAATATATTAATTGCTAATAATCTAATTACAGGCTCGGAAAATAGTCTGATTGCTTTTATGGACGATAATGATCAGGGTGATAATATTACTTGGAAAAATAATTTGGTTTATCCTGTTGAGTCTGCTTCTTTGGTGTCGGGCGCTACCACCACAACTTTTGAAGACAAGGAAGTTATTAATGAAGATCCTCAATTGGTTTTTGATGAAAATGATCAAATATGGAAATCTTCAAGTGAAACGCCTCTTTTTGAAAATGGCGTTGAAAGCGAGAATGTTTCCGTCGATATTGAAGGCCAAAGTCGTCCCGCTTCCAGTAATCCCGGCTGCGATCATTTCAGTGAAGAGGAAGGGCAATATAAACCTTTGACCACTGAGGATGTAGGCCCTTATGCTTATGAAGATGATTCGGAATCGGAAATTTTATTTGTAAGTTCTGTGGGTTCTTTTGCTGCAGAGGGAGAAGAAAAAAAGGTGGCTGTTACGGCTAACCTTGAATGGTCTGTTGCAGAGGATTACGATTGGATATCTGTAAGCCCTTCTGCCGGCCAAAATAATGATACCATCTTAATTGCGGTTGCTGAGAATGTAGAATTTGAAGATCGAGTTGGATATATTACCATTTCCGGAGGAACTATTTCCAGAACTTTAACCGTTACCCAGCAGGCTGCTGATGTCCATCAGGGGCTCTACCTTATAAATGATGGTAGCGATAATGATAATGTATCGGTATATTATGTCTTTGATGAAGAGGTGACCGATTCCAAGAACAATGTGGCGGAACATGCCTTAGACAAAGATTTTGATACCCAGTGGTCCGGTTTTGGCTATGGCGGTGAAATCATTTTTGACCTGGGGGCGGCTTATGATTTAGCATTGGTGGATTATGCAACCACCGATGGTAAAACTTACGAATTGCAAATTTGGGTTTCTTCCACAGGTGCTGAAGAGGAAGATTTTGTCAATGCTTTCCCCGATGAGGAAAATTTGGTGAGTAATACCAATGACGAATTCAAGAGTTTCCTTTTACCATCCATCGTTTCCGGGGTTCGTTACGTTAAAATAATCGGATATGGCCAGCCCTCCAGACCCAGTGAATGGAATACAATTACAGAAATTGAATTTTATGCAGCGAATCCTCTGTCGGTGGTCGATAATCCCGGGCAGAATAATTCAGGTTATTCGTCCTATTTTGTTGACAACCAGTTTTATTTTGATGGAGGGAGGGTTGCCGTGAAGGCAATGGCGGTTTTTGATCTTCACGGAAAGATGTGGATGAAGAAGAGGTTCGACTATAGTAGTGCTATACAGAAGCAGGATTTGTCATTCTTGCCGGATGGGATTTACATTGTTCGGCTTACCTATGAAGATGGCTCCGTAACCAGTAAGAAAATAATAGTGTCACATTAATTGATTCAGTCTGGGTGGCAACCTAAGCAATAATTGGTTTTTAACTTATTTAACAGAGGGAAGCGTTTATGAAGAAGTATTTCATTTTATGGATTAAAAATTTATTGTTATTCGTCTTTGGGAGTTTTCTGATTTGCTTGACGGGAAGTTGCAAGTCCAATGATGAAGAAGACCATGTTCCACCCAGTCCTGTGACCAATTTGGCGGCATCGGCTTTGGATTCGCAGGTTCTTTTGCGATGGACCAATCCGAAGGATGCAGATTTTAGCCATGTGGAAGTAAAATACAACGAGGAGGTAGTGGTTACATCCCGGGATAGTCTACTCGTGGAATCATTGGAGAATGGTGTGGAGGTCCTTTTTTCCGTTGTGGCTTTTGATGAGACAGGGAATGCCTCCGAAGCAAGATATACTAAGGCAACTCCTGAAGCTGCCCGATTGTTTCCCGCTGACATCATTCCGAACCTGGTGGACTGGAAGGTTACTTTGCCTGTGGACGACCAGGGGAATGATAACTCTTCGGTGACTGATGTGAATGAACGAAATACTAATCCTTTGGAGATTGGGGGCCAGGATTTGATCGATTATCAATATGAACCCTATTTTAGAGCTCAGGATGGTGAAGTGGTTTTTAGAGGGCATTGTGCCGGGGTTACAACTTCAGGATCCAAATATCCTCGGTGTGAATTGAGACAATTGGTTGGTGGTGGTGATCATTACTGGTCGGTGCAGGATTATCAAAAACTGGAAGTTGAAGTGCGGATTTTGCATACCCCGGAAAGGAAACCGGAGGTCTGTTTTGTCCAAATTCATGGGCCTGAAGATGAGCCAATGCGACTCCAGTATCATGCCGATCAAGGCCTCTACTTGGTGTGGAACGAAGAGAATAAAAAATACTTTAAGCAAGATGTGCCATATGAATTGGGGCAAAAACTTAATGTGCTTGTCGAAGTTGAGGGGGGTGAGATTACTTGTAAAGTGGTAAATCTGGCGAATGGAAAAGAGTTCTCATACACCTGGACATCCAATGATCAGGTTGGCTATTTTAAGGTTGGTTGCTATACGCAATCATCCATCTTCTTAAGTCAAATCAAAGAAGGTTACGACGATGAACCTTTAGATGCTTATGGTGAAGTGGCCGTTTCTAAAATTGAATTGGTGGAAACTTTCTAAATCTTATGGAAGGATTGGTCATATCTGCAGATGTTATGCCAACAGACCCTAAACGATGACTCCGACGGATAATTGTGTGGTGTTGTGTTTCCCATGCCTGCGAATAATCCTTTTGTCGCAGGCATGTTTTTTTTTGATGGGCCAGGACGAACCAGGTGTTGAACCCGAAAAATGCATTAGAAAATCTATTACGAATTAAAATTGCTGCCAATCAAGTCGCAAGCTAACTTGTCTCAATTCACCATAGCGATGCTATGCCTCATTTCAACAAGTTCTTGATTGATTGCACTTTTAATTCTCATGACGAAGTTCTAATGCATAATTCGGGTTGAAACGTTGGGGAGGGGCCCTGAAAGCTTCAATACTAACCCACGAAAAGGGGGTCCATCCGGAAATGACCAAAAATTAGTTTGGAGAGTGTGTGTATTACCCCTTTTCCTGATTGAGATTTCTTTAATGGAGCGTTGGTTGCTTTCCACGAAAACAGAACAGCTTAAACTCAGACAAGTCATAAATTGGTATCAGTCAATACAGAGAGGGAGAAGAAGGATTGTACAAAAAGTCAGGATGTAAAGCTTTGAAAGGAGTCTGAAAATGGGCACTTTGAAGTGTTTGCATGCTGTTTAATAGATTTCATGCAATGGTTATCCCAACCCCCGGTATAAGGTTATCCCAACCTCTGGTATAAGGTTATCCCAACCTCTGGTATAAGGTTATCCCAACCCCTGGTATAAGGTTATCCCAACCCCTGGTATAAGGTTATCCCAACCCCTGGTATAAGGTTATCCCAACCCCTGGTATAAGGTTATCCCAACCTCTGGTATAAGGTTATCCCAACCCCTGGTATAAGGTTATCCCAACCTTTGGTATAAGGTTATCCCAACCTCCGGTATAAGGTTATCCCAACCCCTGGTATAAGGTTATCCCAACCTTTGGTATAAGGTTATCCCAACCTTTGGTATAAG
>NZ_JBQTGH010000022.1:0-33010 GCF_052400625.1 Thermophagus sp. OGC60D27 | reverse complement strand
TGGGTGTGGGATGAAATCTAATGATCTTACATCACAAAATGTCAATATTATATTCAAGGATCTCTTCCTGGTTAATGAATACTGTCTCTAACCATTTTAACACCTTATGAAGCAATGCTGTTCAGGTTATTAAAGCCATGTTGCTCCACTTGAAAAAGCTGGACGGCCACAGAGAAAAAAGCCGGACTGCTTTTGTGACTAAAGCCGGCCTGCTACGATAAGAAGAGAAGTGCCGCTCAAAGGTGATGTAAAGGGGTTTGTTGAAATGTAAATTTGTTTTAGACCTTTGGGGGTAATTCAACTTATATCTACCATATTTCCCTTTATTTTCACTTATAGCCTCAGGTTGATTCATACCTCTGGCCTCTTTCTTCTGTCTTCTGTGCGCCGGCACAGCCCCTTCAGGGGGCCGGGGGTGAGGGAGGGAGCAGGATAGGTTGATAGGCCAATAGGCTATTAGGTTGATAGGCCGATAGGTTGATAGGCCACCAGGCTATTTATATCTATATTATTTCTATCTATTTCAACTTATATCTATTTATATCAATAATTATTTCTGACTTCCGCTTTCTTATATTTCATTCTTAGCACATAAGTAAATTAGCACCTCAATCTTATTGAACTTTATGGCCGGTCTAATCGTCTTCGGGCCTATAATTGAGCCTCCGGTTTTTTTGGAAGGCGGAAGGAAGAAAAAGTGGATTGATAGTAGAGACTTGCTGTTAGGATAAATATAAAACTTTTGTTTGCTTCTGATAGTTTTGAAAACCTTCTGGTATATATAATTATAATCTGCAAAAAAAGGGATATAAAATTGAATAATTTTCTCTACTTTTGGCGCTTTAAATTTTAAACCTTCAAAAAAATGAAAAAAGTTTTTACCATTCTTGCTTTTAGCCTTTTTACCCTTAGCACTTTTGCTCAGAATCTTCAGGTTCATTACGACTTTGGAGATGAACGAAAAATGGTGACTACTACCTTGGAGATGTTTAAACCCGACAAATATGGTAGCACCTTCTTTTTTGTTGATTTTGATTACAGCTCTGATTCCAGAAATGTAGAGAACGGTATTTCTTTAGGGTACTGGGAAATAGCACGTAGTTTTAAGTGGAGTGAAAATCAAAAATTTGAACCTCGCATAGAATTTAATAATGGGGGTGCTTATTTTGGGCCTATAAATAATGCATGGTTAATTGGAGGTCAATATACATTTAATAGTGCTGATTTTTCAAAAATATTGACTATACAAGCCAATTTAAAGCGAATTAAAGATGGTAAAATAAATGATGATTTTACAACCGATAATCTTCTTGGTTTCCAGCTTACAGCTGTATGGGGGCTGCAACTAATGAGCGGGAAATTGTCATTCCTTGGATTCGCTGATTTTTGGAGACAAGATACTTATTTTGGGGATAAAGAATTTGTATTTTTAAGTGAGCCCCAACTTTGGTATAATGTTAATGAGAATTTTTCTTTTGGTGGAGAAATCGAGTTGAGTAGTAATTTTGTTGAAGATGGTTTTCAAGTTAATCCAACTCTGGCGGTTAAATGGACATTTTAATTAAAATGATACTATCATGTTAGAAAAGTTTTTTAATCTCAAAGGGAATAATACCAGTGTCCGTACCGAGGTGATTGCGGGTATCACAACGTTTATGACCATGGCCTATATCTTGGCTGTGAATCCTGATATCTTATCTGCTACCGGGATGGATAAAAGTGCTGTTTTCTCAGCTACCACGCTTTCTGCCATTGTTGGTACACTCGTCATGGCTCTGTGGGCGCGGTTACCATTTGCGTTGGCGCCGGGTATGGGGCTGAATGCTTTCTTTGCCTTCACCGTTGTGTTGGGCATGGGCTACAGCTGGCAATTTGCTTTGACGGCCGTACTGATAGAAGGGATTATATTTTTACTTCTTACAGCATTTAATATCCGTGAAGTAATTGTTAATGCCATCCCCATGAATCTGAAACATGCTATTTCGGCAGGGATCGGTTTGTTTATTGCCTTTATTGGTATGCAAAATACCGGATTGATAGCGAACAGCGATGCCACTTTGGTGACATTGGGGGATATGAGTTCTCATACGGTATGGATTACCTTATTTGGATTGGTTGTGATAGGCGTTTTGCTGGCGTTGAAAGTGCGTGGCGCACTGTTGATCGGGATCTTTGCCGCCACCATTGCCGGAATTCCCTTAGGTGTTACTCACTTGCCCGAAGGTTCATGGCTGACACTTCCTCCATCTGTTGAACCTATCGCTTTTAAATTTGATTTTTCCAGCATATTTACGGTGGATATGGTGATTGTTTTGTTCACCTTCCTCTTTGTAGATATGTTTGATACGGTGGGAACATTGATTGGTGTGGCTTCCAAAGCGGACATGATCCGAGAAGACGGAACTCTGCCACGGGCCAAACAAGCGCTGTTTGCCGATGCCGTTGGTACCACCGTCGGAGCTATGTTGGGAACTTCTACCGTTACTACTTATGTAGAGAGTGCTTCCGGGGTTGCCGAAGGAGGTCGCACCGGCCTAACTGCTCTTACCACTGCCGGGATGTTTTTGCTGGCCTTGTTCTTGTCGCCATTATTTTTAATGGTCCCAGCAGCTGCTACTGCTCCGGCGCTTATTATGGTCGGTTCATTCATGATGTCGCCAATTCTTAAAATCAATTTTGACGATTACACCGAGTCTATCCCTGTATTTCTGACTATTATTATGATGCCATTGGCCTATAGCATTGCTGAAGGAATTGTTTTCGGAATGTTGTCGTATGTGGCATTGAAATTATTGTCGGGAAGAACCAAAGAGGTGTCATGGGTTATGTATCTTTTAGCGATACTTTTTATTCTGAAATTTTTCTTTTAAATAAGATATAGGATAGTTTTTCTGACATCACGCCGGATGGAAGATTCGTTCTTCTATCCGGCGTTTTTGGTTTCCCTCATTTCTATTTGCTTTTGTTTCAGTCAAACGATATATTTGTATCCTTTTAAAAATGGAGGTAAAATAATACATAGATGAACAATAAATTTCCTGAGTACAAAGGATTGGACCTCGCAAACGTCAATAAAGAGGTCCTTAAAGAGTGGGAAGAAAATAACACATTTGAAGAAAGTCTTACCAGCCGTGAAGGCTGTCCGTCGTTTATTTTTTATGAAGGACCTCCCTCGGCCAACGGGATGCCTGGTATTCACCATGTCATGGCCCGTACCATTAAGGATATTATTTGTCGGTATAAAACCCAGAAAGGATATTTTGTCAACCGGAAAGCAGGATGGGATACGCATGGTCTTCCGGTAGAGTTAGGCGTGGAAAAAGCCTTGGGGATTACTAAAGAAGATATCGGGAAATCGATTTCCGTGGCAGAATACAATGCCGCTTGTCGGAAAGACGTAATGAAATATACCGATATGTGGGAAGATCTTACCCACAAAATGGGGTATTGGGTCGATATGGAGCATCCATATATTACCTATGATACCAAATATATTGAGACGCTGTGGTGGATGCTTAAGGAGCTCTATAAGAAAGGGTTGCTTTATAAAGGCTATACCATACAACCCTTTTCCCCTGCTGCCGGAACAGGCCTCTCAACGCATGAATTGAACCAGCCGGGATGTTACCGGGATGTGAAAGATACTACTTGTACCGGGCAGTTTAAGGTGGTGGAAAACGAGGATTCTGCCTTTCTTTTTCAAAACAGTGATGCCGAGGTGTTTTTCCTGGCATGGACCACAACTCCGTGGACCCTTCCGTCCAATACGGCCCTGGCTGTTGGCCCTTCCATTCGATATGTGAAGGTTCGGACCTTTAATCAATATACCGGAAAGCCAATGGTCGTGGTGTTGGCAAAAGATTTATTGGCTTCTTGGTTTGATATGAAAAATGCCGAATTGGCCATTGAAGACTATCAACCGGGTGATAAGAAGATCCCTTTTAAGGTGTTGGACGAGTTTGACGGGGCTCAATTGGTCGGTCTGCGTTATGAGCAATTGGTACCTTGGGTTAAACCCGACGGTGATGCTTTCCGCGTCATTGCCGGCGATTTTGTTACCACGGAAGATGGTACCGGCATTGTGCATATTGCTCCAACCTTTGGGGCAGACGATAACAGAGTGGCTAAAGAATCGGGTATTGCTCCTTTATTGCTGAAAGATAAGGACGGAAAGATGCAACCGATGGTGGACCGTACCGGTAAATTTTTCCTGATAAAAGATCTGGATCCTCAGTTTGTTAAAACAAATGTTGATTTGGATTCATACAGTGAATATTCCGGACGATACGTCAAAAATGCCTACGATGATGAGCTGACAGAAGAAGATCCCTCGCTCGATGTGGATCTGTCGGTCATGCTTAAGAAGGAAAATAAAGCCTTTAAAGTTGAAAAGTACGTACACAGCTATCCTCATTGCTGGCGTACCGATAAACCTGTGCTCTATTATCCGCTCGACAGTTGGTTTATACGGACCACCGCAGTGCGGGATCGTATGATCGAATTAAACAATACCATCAACTGGAAACCTCAGGCTACCGGAACCGGACGTTTTGGTAAATGGCTCGAAAACCTGGTTGACTGGAACCTTAGCCGGTCGCGGTTCTGGGGAACGCCTTTACCTATTTGGCGAACAGAAGACGGTAAAGAAGAAAAGTGTATTGGTTCGGTAGAAGAGTTGGTCAGCGAAATCGATCGATCGGTCAAAGCAGGTCTGATGGACAAAAATCCCTTCGAAGGCTTCCGGCCCGGTGATTTTAGCGAAGAAAATTACAGTAAAATAGATCTTCACAGACCTTATGTGGATGATGTTATTTTGGTTTCGGATGAGGGAAAACCAATGTACCGCGAAACCGACCTGATTGATGTGTGGTTTGACTCCGGCGCCATGCCTTATGCGCAGATGCATTATCCTTTCGAGAGTGGCGCAGGCGAAAATAATGGGGATAAGAATAATGGCATTCCTTTTCCTGCCGACTTTATCGCCGAAGGGGTCGATCAGACCCGGGGATGGTTCTTTACCTTGCATGCCTTGGCGACTATGCTGTTCGATAGCGTAGCATTTAAAAATATTATTTCAAACGGATTGGTTCTTGATAAGAACGGCAATAAGATGTCTAAACGACTGGGCAATGCCGTTGATCCTTTCCAGGTGATTGAACAGTTTGGTTCCGATCCTTTGCGGTGGTATATGATTACCAATGCTCAGCCATGGGACAATCTTAAGTTTGATGTGGCGGGTATTGATGAAGTGAAGCGCAAATTCTTCGGAACCCTTTATAATACCTACTCATTCTTTTCCCTCTATGCCAATATAGATGGTTTCACGGGAACTGAAGAAGAAGTGCCGGTTGCCGAGCGTCCGGAGATTGATCGTTGGATCATTTCATTGCTGAATTCGCTGAAAAAAGAGGTGAATGATGCACTTAACAACTTTGAGCCTACGCGTGCAGGGCGAGCCATTCAGGAGTTTGTGACGGAAAATCTCAGTAATTGGTATGTGCGACTGAACCGGAAACGTTTTTGGGGAGGCGCATTTGATCGCGATAAACTGGCTGCTTATCAGACATTGTACGAAGCACTGGAAACGGTGGCCATGCTCGCTGCTCCCATCGCTCCCTTTTATATGGACCGACTCTTTGGCGATTTGAACAAAATGTCGGGACGGCATAAGGTGGTGTCGGTTCATCTGTCACAATTCCCTGTTGCGGACGAAAGTTGCATTGATCGTTCCCTGGAAGAGCGGATGAGTTATGCTCAGCAGATCTCATCCATGGTTCTGGCTCTGCGTCGCAAAGTGAATATAAAGGTGCGTCAGCCACTACAGAAGATTATGGTTCCGGTCTTTGATGATCATTTCGAAAAACAGATTGATGCCGTTAAAGATTTGATCATGACCGAGGTGAATATTAAAGAAATTGAATACCTTAAAGACGTGACAGGTGTCCTGGTGAAAAAAATTAAACCCAATTTTAAAACCTTAGGTCCCCGATACGGTAAAATGATGAAGGGCATCAGTAAAGCTTTCGGAGAGATGACTCAGGAAGAGATCGCGCGGTTTGAGGCGGATGGTCGATTTGAGTTGGAGGTGGACAGTCAGAAAGTGGAACTGCAACGGGAAGATGCTGATATTATCAGCGAAGATATTCCGGGCATGCTGGTAGCCAATGAGGGAAAGATTACCGTCGCTCTGGATGTGACAGTGACGCCGCAATTGAAGGAAGAAGGTATTGCTCGTGAATTGATCAATCGTATTCAGAACCTTCGTAAAGAGAGTGGTTTTGAGGTGACCGATAAAATCAGAATTAATATCCGCAAAAATGGGGAAATTGATTCAGCTGTAAACAATCATAAAACCTATATCTCGACCCAAACATTGGCCCTTGAGATTAATCTGGTTGATGCCTGTAAAAGCAGCAATGCTCATTCGGTGGAAATTGACGATAAATTGAATACATTGCTTGAAATTAGTAAGGTTTAACCTTGTATTAATTATAAATTTTGTCATTATGGCAGAAAAAACCCGTTACTCAGATGAAGAGCTGCAGGAATTTAAGGAACTGATTCTTGCCAAGCTCGATAAAGCAAAACGTGATTACGAATTGCTTAGAAATACAATAACCATGGGAGATGGAAATGACACTCAGGATACCTCTCCCACCTTTAAAGTGTTGGAAGAGGGAGCCTCTGTGCTTTCGAAGGAGGAAGCCGGGAAACTGGCACAACGCCAGCAAAAATTCATTCAGCACCTTCAGGCCGCTCTGGTTCGAATCGAGAACAAGACTTATGGTATTTGTCGCGAAACCGGAAAGCTGATTGCCAAAGAGCGGCTTCGGGCCGTTCCGCATGCCACTCTGAGTATCGAAGCTAAAAAAGCCCAGAAATAGGGAACTTGTGCTTTACATCTCGGGTGACATAACAGATAAAAACGTAAAAATTTTTACCCGGGAGGATCGGTGTGTCTTCCCGGAATATTTTCTGAATCAGATGGGCCGGGCAATGTTGTCATCCGGAGAGGATGATTACCTGCCCGAATTTATTTTCTAATATCTTATTTCTGACAATCTAACATCTAAATATCTAACTTTTTAATGCCAGTGGAATGGGAAAGCTAAAAACACCGATATTCATCATTATTGCTATTTTAATTATTGATCAGTCGCTTAAAATATGGGTGAAAACCAATATGATGTTGGGGGAAGAGTTTTCTGTGATAGGCAACTGGTTCTATATTCATTTTGTTGAGAACAACGGAATGGCCTTTGGTATGGAACTGGGAGGCGACTGGGGAAAAATCTTTTTAAGTGTTTTTCGTATTGTGGCTGTCACCGGTATCGGATGGTATTTGTATAAACTTTCCTGCAAAGGAGCCCCAAAGGGATTGATTATAAGTGTTAGCATGGTGCTGGCCGGTGCGCTGGGTAACATCATTGACAGTATGTTTTACGGAATGATATTTAGTCACAGCTACTCTCAGATTGCTGCCTTATTCCCGGATGGTGGCGGGTATGCGCCGTTTCTTCATGGCAGGGTGGTGGATATGTTCTATTTTCCTCTTATTACCGGACATTATCCGGAATGGTTTCCGGTATTGGGTGGTCAGGAATTCATATTTTTCAGGCCGGTTTTTAATATTGCAGACTCATCCATAACGCTGGGGATCATTTCAATCTTTGTTTTCCAAAAGCAGTATTTCAAAGAGGAAAAAGCCATTGATTGATCTTGCTCGTAATTCTTGTTTGTCGGATCTCTCCGGCCCAATATGCCTATAGGGGCATCTCATTTCAGTAATTCCGAAAATGGACATGGTTCTGTCTCTCTCTTATGCTTCATGGTTTCCTTTTGAAGGTAATTGGTGAAGATATGCTGGTGTGACCTTGCGTTAGTTGTCTATTGCTGTTTTTTTCTTTTGGGTTTTATGGGTGAGCAATCTTGCCATAGTTGCCGGATAGAATGTTGAATATTTATCTCATTGATTTAAATTTTTTTGCCGACAAATCATTTTTTTTAGGTGCCTAAAGGATTGAGACTGGGTGGTTCCATAGGTCGTTGCGATTAATCCCCAATGTTTCTTTGTATAATTATTGTTTTACGGGACGCCGCTTATGTTTACTGCAGGTTATATTTGTTAATGTTTATGTAATTTATTGTGAGGAGGTTTCATTTCCGGCAATACTTAAAATTAATGATTTAAGTTGGGGGAATTTTTTGGCGTTTTACAGTGCTACCACCATCTATTTTAATAAATTTGTGCGGCGAAAAATGAAGCTTTTCTATTTTTGGTAATTTTTTGCATAGAAAAGCGTTTATATATAGGTTTTATTTCTTTCTGACTCCGCGCGTTTTTTTATGCATTGGCATATTGGGATGACAATTTCAATGGGAGTCAGGAGACGGTAGTGTGCCTTAATGTTAACAGTAATGCATTTATATCATTAATTAGTATGCGGAAAATATTCATTTTGCTTTTGCTGGTATTGATTTCGGGACCTTTAATGGAGGTCTATTCTCAGCAAAATATTAATCCAAGGGAGGTAAAAATATCTGAGTTGTCGGATAGCCAGGTACAACAGATTTATAATGAAATAATGAATCGCGGCCTTTCTGAGCAGCAGGCCATGACATTGGCTCAGGCGCAAGGATTTACTACTCAGCAAATTAATGAGCTTCGTCAGCGCTTTGAACAATTGAAACTTGGGGCTTCGTCCAGTGCCGGCAATGACTCGACACAGATTACAGAAGGTACTGCAGACTTTATGAATGTATTGTCTCAAAAGGAGTTAATTATTGCCGATGAAGAGGAACAGCGACTTTTTGGATTTCAATTTTTCAATTCTGAAAAATTGACCTTTGAACCCAGTGTTAATTTGCCTGTTTCTGATTCCTATATCATTGGCGCCGGAGATGGTATTTCCATTGATATATGGGGCGGCTCGGAACAGAGTTACCAACTCATGGTTGATAATTCCGGAAATATTAATATTCCCGGTGTCGGGGGAGTTCAAATAGAGGGTCTTACCCTTTCAAAGGCCCGCCAAAAGATTTTTGATAAGCTGGTGCTCATTTATAGCGATTTGGCAGGAGATCAACCCAAAACATTTGCCAATATTTATCTGGGGCAAATCAAGCCAATTAAAGTACATGTGGTTGGGGATGTTTTTGTGCCGGGGAGTTACACGCTTCCCGGATCGGCCACCGCCTTTAATGCTCTTTACCTGGCCGGGGGACCCAATTTGAATGGGTCATTTCGGGCTGTGAAGGTGATTCGTGACGGGAAAATTATTAAAACACTCGATGTCTATAACTATCTTATCAATGGTGACGCTACCGAAAATATTTCTTTGCGAGACGATGATGTTATTATGGTGCCCTCATATATTAATAGGGTAAGAATAGGTGGCGAATTTAAACGTACAGGAATTTTTGAAGCCAAGGAAGGCGAAACTGTTTCAGACATGATCAAGTATGCCGGTGGTTTTTCCGATAAAGCTTATCACAATCGGGTGGAGATATTCCGGAACGAATCGCGCAGGATGCTTTTTAAGAGTATTTTAGCGAATGCATTTGAGAGTGAAACCGTGCAAAACGGGGATAGTATCTTTGTGGGTGTCATGACACAAAGAATTGAAAACCGTGTGATGATAGAAGGCGCTGTTATGCGACCCGGAAATTATGAGATAGGCGAAGGACTGATGCTTTCTGAGCTTTTGAAACAAGCCGACGGAATACGGGAGGATGCATTTCTGGAACGGGGACAAATATTGCGCCTTGACGAAAATTTCCAGCTACAAAACATCTCATTTGACGTTAAAGAATTACTTTCCGGAACCTTTGATACCGAATTGCAGAGGGAAGATATTGTTACCATTTATTCTATCGATGAATTACGACAAGCCAGGCTGATTAACATCAGAGGAGAAGTGGCGGTTCCCGGCGCATACGAATACAGAGAAGGGATGACTCTGGCAGATCTTATTGCTCTTTCCGGTGGTTTCCTGGAGTCGGCATCCAGTTCCTATATTGAAGTTGCCCGGCGTTTAAGTCATGAAGAAACAGCCAAATATCAGTTTAAAACCGGTCATTTGTTTCAGTTCTCCATTTCCCGTGATCTGGCACTGGATGAGCAAGATAAACAATTTGTCCTGATGCCCTTTGATAAGGTTTACGTCAGAAAAGCTCCGGGATTTGTGGAAGCCGGAACCGTACGGGTTATGGGCGAGGTGATCTATGCCGGCGAATTTAATCTTTCCAGTCGTCAGGAAAGAATTTCCACCATAATTAAGAGGGCCGGAGGGCTGACACCGGATGCATTCCCCGAGGGAGCGATGCTTACCAGAAAAGTGGAAATGAATCCTAAGATAAAACGATTACGTGAACAATTAATGAAGCAGGATACCACTCTGAAATTTGATGATTTAGGGTTCGAAGTGTTGGCCATAGATCTTAAACACGCTTTGATGAATCCGGGAAGTAAAGAGGACGTATTCCTGAAGGAAGGTGATGAACTATTAATCCCGAGAGAACTACAAACAGTTAGGGTTGGTGGTGAGGTGCTTAATCCCAACAGCACTCCTTTTGTTCGCGGTAAATCTCTGCGTTTCTATGTCAATCAGAGTGGGGGCTTCTCAGACTTTGCTAAGAAAGGAAAAGCGTATGTTATTTATCCCAATGGGAAGGCAGCCGCAACCACCAAAATTCTTTTTTTCAAAAATTATCCTAAGGTACTTCCGGGTAGTGAGGTTGTCATTCCTGCGAAAAGAGAACGTCAGCCATTACCGGCTACCGCTTGGGTGAGCATTGGCAGCAGTGTGGCGTCGCTCGCCCTTACCATTGTCACTATTGTTAATGCTGTCAATTAAGTTTTGATAAAATGTCGTTGCTATACTGAGAAGCAAATAAAATGTATCCCCGTCGTAGTCTGGAGATCGTAGCCCTACAGCTTTATTTGTCTCGGATTAGTGAGATGTATTAGGACAGCAAAATTGTTCTTTATTAAAGTCAAAAGTTTATAACGACCATGGAAAAAGATAATCGCAATAATAGAGAGTTGACCGGTGAACGACCTATTATTAAAGACGACGAAATTGATCTTATTGCCCTGGCCCATGTGATCTGGGACAGGCGCAAAACAGTTTTCTATACCGTAGGTGTCGTTCTGATTATAGGTTTTTTTATTGCCATATTTAGTCCGGTAAAATACAGTGCGTCGACAACTATATTACCACAAAGCGAGGAAAAGTCAGATTTGGGAGGACTTAGCGGGTTGGCCAGCATGGCGGGGATTAATCTCAACTCTATGATGGGTAACAGCACCGGGATCCAGCCCGATTTGTATCCCAAAGTCATTCAAAGCTATCCTTTTCTAAATGATCTGGTGCATCAAGCCTACGACTTTGAAGATGAACCGAAGCCGATCTCGATCCATGATAAATTTTTGAAAGATACGATACCCGGGTTGGGATATTATCTGGTGAAATATACCATTCGGCTACCATGGACCATTAAAGAGGCCCTATTGGGAGAAAAGCAAATGGCTTGGGAAGGGAATGGCGACGCTTCTTCCAAAATTAAACGAATGAGTGAAGAAGAAAAAGAACTTTTTGAGAAGATGATGGATCGAATCTCCATTGAAGTGGACCAGGAAACCGGGCTTGCCACCATTTCCGCAGAGATGGAGGAACCGCTTCTTACCGCTCAGGTAGCTCAGAAAACCATGGAGTTGCTGCAAAAATACATTATCGAGTATAAAACCAGTCAGGCCCGCAATAACCTGGAATTTATTCAGGCTCGGTATGAAGAGAAAAAAAATGAATTTGAAAAAATCCGGGCGGCCTTCTTCGACTACAGAAACAGAAACAGAAATGTGGTGGAAGAACGAACAGATATGCGTTATCAGGAACTGAGCGATGCCTACAACATAGCATCACAAGTTTATCAAAACCTGGCAGAGCAACTGGAACAGGCCGAAATAGCCGTAAAAGAAGATACTCCCGCATTCTCCGTGATTGAACCGGTAAAAGTACCCATTGAAAAATCTGCACCCAAAAGAAGTCTTATTGTGATTGTTAGCCTCTTCTTCGGTGGGTTTTTAGGCGTCTGCCTCATCTTTGGGCAAATGATGGTCAGGAAGTTTAAGGAGGCGTGGTAGAGGTTGGTAGTGATAGGACATGGATTCCAAGATAGATCTGTTGTGATAGAATTTATTTAGGTTTGGATCCCTCTGAAAAGAAACTCGGTACTTTCAGTTGGTTATATTGTCTTTTGAAGTTCGTGGTGTATGCGCAAATAGCCAAAATAGGATTCAAAGGAATTATAATTTCCCTTTTTTACTTCTAAGTGCTTTCTTGATGACCGTTTTGTAGAGTAATGGTAGGTCTGTTTTATAAAAGAAAGGGAACAGCTTTCTTGTTTGCAGATGCACTCACCCATTAATGAAAAGATTGCGCAGTGGGAAATTTCGGCGTTTGGGATCCTTTTATATTGGCTTGGGAAGGTCTTTTGAATTTACCAGAGAATTATTGCAATTGAGTAGGACTCAAAGGATTTTATACCTGTTGTCAGGTAGGTTTTTATGACGAACTAATGCTACCCTTTAATTTGAATTTACTTTAATCAAAATATAAAGGACGCGGATTTTATAAAGCGCATAGATAAGGTGGGGAAAAGGATTGGTTGAGGGGAGTTTGCTTAAATTTTTAATGAATTTTATACGAATGAAGAAAATCCTAATTGTTTTTGGGACTCGTCCCGAAGCCATAAAAATGGCACCGGTAGTTAAAGCCTTAAAGAGGGAAAATAATGATTTTGAAACTAGGGTTTGTGTGACGGCACAGCACAGAGAGATGCTTGACCAGGTTCTGAACTTTTTCAATATTACCCCTGATTATGATCTCGACTTAATGAAACCCAATCAAAATCTGTTTTCCTTAACCGGAGAAATCATCAATGGCTTAAAACCAATACTGGAGGATTTTTTGCCTGATATTGTTTTAGTACATGGTGATACAACAACTTCCATGGCGGGGGCATTAGCTGCTTTTTACTTTGGTGCTAAAGTAGGTCATGTTGAGGCCGGATTAAGAACATATAATAAATTGGCACCTTTTCCTGAGGAAATCAATCGACAAATTACAGGGAGAATAGCGGATTTTCATTTTTCTCCTACAAAAACTTCCAAACAGAATTTAATCAATGAAGGTGTTGACGGGAAAAATATTTTGGTTACAGGTAACACCGTTATTGATGCTTTATTGGAAAGCGTTGAAAAAGTTAAGGATAATTATACGGATTCTTTAATTGTAGAACTTAAAGAGTTAGTAGGTGATGAGGAGGTTGTGTTGGTTACCGGACACCGTAGGGAAAATTTTGGAGATGGTTTTTTGAATATTTGCGCCGCATTAAAAGAAATTGCCCAAAAATTCAATGGGAAAATTGTCTATCCGGTTCACCTTAATCCAAATGTACAGAAACCTGTCAAGGAGATACTTGGCGATATAGACAATGTTAAGTTAATTGATCCTTTACCTTATGAAGCTTTTGTGTGGATGATGCATCGCTCAAAAATCATTATTACCGATAGTGGTGGAGTACAGGAAGAAGCGCCAAGTTTAGGAAAACCAGTTTTAGTAATGAGGGACACGACCGAAAGACCTGAAGCGGTAGAAGTGGGAACTGTGATTTTAGTGGGAACCGACAGGAAAAGGATTATCTCTGAAGCACTTGATTTATTAAGAAATGAAGATAGATACAAAAAAATGAGTGCCTTACATAATCCCTATGGGGATGGAAAAGCAGCTAGTCGAATTGCAGAATTTTTTAAGAATAGTAATTAATAATTGTTTTAATAAATTTTATGACGAAGAATATTGTTGTAACAACTTTAGGACTGGGATATATCGGACTTCCAACCTCAGCTCTGGTTGCCTCTGCAGGTGTACGGGTAAATGGAATGGATGTTAATAAGAAAATTGTCGAAACTATCAATAAAGGGGAAATACATATAGTTGAACCCGAACTTAAGGATTATGTTGCTGATGCTGTTAGAAAAGGTTATCTAAAAGCTTTTGAAAAAGTTCAACCTGCGGATGTTTATTTAGTGGTTGTTCCGACACCCTTTAAAGGAAACCATGAACCTGATATTTCTTTTGTGGAAGCGGCGACCAGAAATACCATTCCCCATCTCAAAGAGGGAGATTTATTTATCATCGAATCAACTTCTCCTGTTGGCACTACCGAAAAGATGAGAGATTTGATATTTATGGAACGTCCTGAACTAAAGGGGAAAATTCATGTCGCTTATTGTCCAGAAAGAGTACTCCCGGGAAATGTTATGTATGAATTAGTGAACAATGACAGAGTGATCGGCGGAATCGATGAAGAGTCTACAGAAAAAGCAGTGGAATTCTATAGCTTGTTTGTTAAAGGAACACTTCATGAAACCAATGCACGAACCGCTGAAATGTGCAAACTCACTGAAAATGCAAGCAGAGATGTACAAATTGCTTTTGCAAACGAATTGTCTTTAATATGTGATAAAGCAGACATTGACGTGTGGGAGTTAATCCGATTGGCCAATAAACACCCGAGGGTTAATATCCTTCAACCCGGGTGCGGTGTAGGGGGACATTGCATTGCTGTAGATCCTTATTTTATCGTTTCTGATTACCCTCTGGAATCACAATTAATTGGAAAAGCCAGAGAAATTAATAATTACAAATCATTCTGGGTTGCAGAAAAAATACAGAATGCACGTCTTGAGTTTGAATTGAAAAATGGTAGAAAACCTGTTATTGCATTGATGGGATTGGCCTTTAAACCCAATATTGATGATTTAAGAGAGTCGCCAGCAAAATATATTGCCCAAAAAGTTTTGCAAAGTTCCAACGGTGAGGGTGATATTCTGCTTGTTGAACCCAACCTGAAAGAACATCCAGTTTTTAAATTGACAGATTATAAAGAGGCCTACCAGAAAGCTGATATTGTAGCCTTTTTGGTGGCGCATGATGAGTTTAAAGAGCTAGAAAAGATAGAAGATAAATTGGTATTGGATTTTTGTGGAGTTCATAATTGAAGTTAATTTTCGTCGAATGTGATTGGTTTTAATTAATGAAGAATACAACGATATTATTCCTTTCCAAATTTTTTGAAAAAGGGTCATTATTTCTCTTTTTCATATTTTTTGGGAGATACTTTGGGAGGGATGCATTTGGGGAATATTCATATTTTTTTTCAATTGCATCTTTTCTTTTTGTTTTTATGGATATTGGAGGGGAATTTTATCAAATTAAGCTTTTGGCCAAAGCGAAAACGGTAAATGCATTATTTAATATAGGGTTAATAAAGAGTGTTATAGCATTGATGATTCTTATATCAACCTATTGTATTAAAGAGTATTTTTTATCCTTATTGGTGTTGTCATTTTGGATAGAATCCATAATTAGTATTTTTCGTTCAGCTTTTTATTTTCAAAAGAAGTTTCTTTTTGCAGCAAGTTTTAATATAATTGAAAAATCTTTTTTTATTGCATTATTTCTCTTCAATTCATTAGCTATAGAGAGTCTTTTTTTTATGTATGCAACACTTTCTATCAGTAAATTTATTCATATTATACTTGTTGCATTTAAAAAGAAAGAATCCATGACAATTAGAGAATTTAAAATTAATTTTTCTTTTTGGAGAGAATACTTGGCGGATTCATGGAGTTATGTGTTGCATTCTGCGTTAGTCATTTTTTTCGGACAGTTCTCTATTATACTGTTAAAAAAATTCGAAGTTTCATTTAGTAATATTGCGACTTATTCTGTCGCTATAAAGGTTGTAATGGCTATTGTAACAATGTTTCCTGATATACTTTTTAGACAGTATTATCCGACAATAACTCAGATGATTTATAACCAACAGAAAAAAAGCTTAATAAAGTATTTAAGTAGAATACGATATACGAATATTGTGTTAGCATTGATTTTAATATGTGTTTTGTTTTTGTCTGCTAATGAGTTGATTAAATATACTTTTGGAGACGAATTTTCCGATGCTGTTTTATTGCTTGTTTTTTTAAGCCCTGTATTAATTTTTCGGTTTTCGATGTATCCCTATAGTGGAATTTTGTCAGGATCTGATTTTAATTATTTAAAAATAATAGCTTCAAGCTCTTGTACGATTATTAATCTAACCCTAAATTTTATACTTATTCCAAGGTTTGATATTTGGGGCGCTGGAATTGCCTTTATTGTTTCAGAATTTTCATTGTTCGTTATTTATAAGATCACATCAATGAAAGTCCTAAAATTAAGTTATTTCCCGAAAAGTGAGATAATTGGTATTGTGATTTCTTTCTTTCCTTGGGTGTTCCTTCCCATGTATACATGGATATCGGTGGGAGTAAGGTTTTGTGTAATGTTAATTATGGGAATGACCATTGTTCTTTTTAGAAAAAGATTTTTACAATTGTTTAATTTTGATTTTGGGTGATTTTATGAAGAAAGTATTAAAAAGCAAAAATGTTTTAATATTAGACTCGTTAAGTTCTATTCACATAGGAAATGGTGTCTTAATAGATAATAGCATAAAATTAATTAAAGAAATTAATCCAAATGTAACTGTTAATCTATTGTCTATGGATCCAGAAACTAATAGAATCAAATATAAGAATGTTGATTATCCTATGTTTGGGGTATTTTGGCGGAACAAAAGTTTTTTTCAAAAGATTGTATGGATTGTAAGTAATATTGTTTTTGTTTTTTTGCAAATTCTTAATCAGTATACTTTTAAAATATCTCCCCAAAAGTTGTCATTTAACTCTTATCAAAAAAGAGCTTTTGATAAGATTAAAAAGGCAGATGTATGTGTTAGTATTATTGGGGAGGCTATAAATGATAATTTTTATCAAGCCTTATATTTCTGGTTATTCAATTATTGGATTACTATCCGTATGGGGAAAAGATTTGTTTTATTTCCTCAAAGTATTGGGCCTCTTGACAATTTTTTTAATAAATTTTTGGTATTTCATGCATTAAAAGACGCATCTTTATTGATTGCGAGAGATCAAAATTCTTATAAAAAACTATTTGAAATTGGGTTTAAAAAATCGCAGATTGCTTATTCCGTTGATGTTGGATTACTGCAGGAGGTTGGAGATACTTCAAAGTATTCCGTAAATGATTATTTTGAAAAAAAAGATTCTAAAAAAGTTATTGGTCTTACTTTGTCTAAATTTCCTGGAGAAATAGAAGGCCCCCAAAATTATCTTGATATAATTCTTCAAGTGGTAAGAAAAGAAGTTGATCCGTCTAAATATAAAATTCTTATATTGCCTTCAAACTATATCAAAAATGGTGTCAGCTCTGATTATGAAATTTGTTATCAAGCTTATTTGAAACTTAGACAAGTGTATGAAGTAAGTATTTTGGCAAATAGATTATTTTTTCCTAAGGAATATACGACGCTTTTATCTCAGTTATATTTCTTTATTAGTACAAGAATGCATGTAACTATTATGGCTTGTTCTCAAGCAATACCGACAATAGCTATTTCTTCGCAGTTCAAAATTGCTGGTTTTATGGAAAATATAGGGCAGGAAAGATTTGTTGTTGAGTTGGAGCGTTTAAATGAACTTTCTGTTAAGATTAAAAATGTATTACAGGATAGAGATAGAATTTCATCTTCTATTAAGAATAACGTATCTGAACAAAAGAAAACATTAGGAGAAATTCAAAAAATATTAAAACCTTTTTTTTGTGATTGACAAAAATTTAAATATTGACAAAAATTTTTGTAGCGGGTGTGGGGCATGTCAAACTATTTGTCCTACAAAAGCCATAACATTTAAGACTGATTACAAGGGGCTAATATGGCCAGCTATTAATTGGGATAAGTGTATTAAATGTAATTTATGCTTTAGAGTTTGTTCGCTAAAAGAAAAAATGGAAAATTCTGAAATTCCACACGTAAATGAACTGAAATCTTTAGCTTATTATGGATATTCACTTGATTCTTTCTTAAGATTTGAGTCAGCATCTGGAGGTATTGTTTCGCAATTGGCGAAAGACGCATTAAAAAATGGAATTGTTGATATTGTTGTTTGTGCTAGTCAAAAAAAAAATAATGAGATATTAATAAATTATTTAAAACGAGAGGATGCTGAGTTTCTCCCAAAAGGATCTATATATCGCCAAGTCGTTTTACTTAAAGATTATATTGAAAAAATTGAAGAAAAAGAAGCAAAAAAACTTTTAGTGATAGGTTTGCCTTGTCATATTGGGGCAGTTAAAGCTTTGCATAAAATTTCACCTAGACTTAAATCAAAAGAATTATATACTATTTCATTATTTTGCAAACAAACTAAGGATGAACGATTTTCCGACTTTATAAGATATTACTTAAAAGTAACAAGCAAAAATGAAATGATAAATTATAGAGGTGGTGGTTGGCCCGGAATAACATCAATTGGGGGGAAAAAAACCGCCTCTACTGATTTTAAATTTGGGTTTATGTGGGGAACTTTTTGTTTTACTCCGGATTATTGTATGAAATGTAGAGATGCGCTTGGTGCTAATTCGGATATATCTGTTGGAGATGCTTGGTTGAAAGAATACATGATTTCAGACAATAAAGGAAGTAGCTTTTTTTGGGTTCATTCAAAAAAGGGATCCCAATTATTTGAATCTGCTAAAAATCATATTTTTTTTAGAGAAGAACAAATTAAGAATGTGATTAAATCTCAGAGTTTTAAAACTTTAAAAGACAAAGAAGAACTTTCGAGTAAATTTCAAAAAGAAAGAAAATTAGGGGGAAAACTCTTAAGAATAAGGAAAATAGCAGCAATTATTGTATCGTCTAAAATAGCAATTTATACTCCGTCTCTTTTATTAAAGGCTTTTTATCGAATTTTTTTAAGATAATGAATTTTTTTTTGATAAATAAAAAAACTTTAATTACTGAGTGGTTCCCTCTTTTCATTATACCAGGCTCCATTTTTTTCGATCTATTAAATGGATATATTCAAATTGTTTTGAATAAGGATTTTTCAATTGGTGTTCTATATAGAGGTATTATTTTTCTTGTTTTATTTCCTTTTGTTTTAAAAAAACGCAGTATTTTAACTTATTTTGGGGTATTTATTATCTTTCTTTTTGTGATTTCTAATTTTTTTTGGTTAATTACTCAGAAATTTTATGATTTTGCGTTTGAAATTAAAATGATTTCCAGAAGCCTCTATTTATACGTGATTTCTTCTTTTTTATTGTATTACAGAAATAGTATCAATGAATTAAAACTTCTAAATTGTGTATCTTTATTTGGAGCTATTGGGGGGGGAGCTATTGTTTTTTCTTTTATATTTGGTATAGGTCTTGATACATATGGTGATTACTCTTTTGGGATAAAGTCATTTTTCCCTGCTCAAAATGACACTTCTTTATCTTTGCTGTTGAGTTTATTAATTGTGATTTATCTTTTGTTGACACAAAAAAAGCTTGTGTTTTATTTTTATAGCATAGTTATTACAGCAGGATGCATTTTCCTTGGGACAAGAGCAGGGATAGCTGGTTCGATATTGATTTGGGCTGTGATTTTTGTGGGGATAATTTTTTTTAGGTTTAAGGATTTAAATCTTTCAAGAATCTCGAAAAATCTTATGTTCTTTTTTGTTTTCGGGGTATTAACTGTTGGCGGTTTTTTTATTTATAAAATAATAACAGAAAATCAATATATTTTAAATAAGTTTACACTTGAAGCTTTACTTGGAGGCCGACATTCTAGAGGTTGGCTGGCTGAGGCTGGATTAAAAATTATTTCAGATTCAGACTTTGGGGAATTCTTTTTTGGCCATGGAAAATTTGCTTTCTCAAAAGAAATAAATTATTTAGGAGAAATAAACTTCAATGAACTATCATATGCTGAAATAGATTTCCTTGATTATATTGGAAGTTATGGAATAATTTTAGGAGGATTTTTCTTAATGTTACCCTTTGTTTTCTTTTTGAAGTCTAAATTGATGTTTTTTAAGACTAAAACCTTATTTTATTTTGTGTTACTTATTGGATTTGTTGTTTATGTTGGACATTCTTTTTATGCTGGGCATGCTCTAAATAGTCCAATTGTTTCATCCGTTTTCTCAGTCTTTGTTTTTTTTGTTTTAAAATACGACCCCCAAAAGATGCCTTTTTCTTATGAAAGTTCTATTGATTAATAATGGATATCCAAGTACAATAAATCCCCAGTATTCAACATATATCAAAAGTATAGAGCAGTGTTTGCATGACGCTAACATGATGGTTGAGCTTTTAGTTTTGGAAACAAATTTTAAGGGGAAAGTATTTAAATTTTTTTATTATGTTAGGTTCCTGGGAGAGCTCATGATGTTTAAATATAGAAAATATGACGTTATTTATATTAATAATTACCCATACTGTTTCTTCCCTTTAATGTTAAGAATAAGAAAATTTAAAAATGTTATTATTCATTGGCATGGGACTGATATTATTCCTCCTAATTGGAGAAAAAATTTTTTGAATAAAATTTCGTATAAATTTCTTCCCCAAAAACACATCGCAATAGTTCCATCTAATTTTTTTGTGGAAAAAGTTAGGGAAAAATTAGGTATTCAAAGATTTAAAAATATTTTTATAAGTCCTAGTGGTGGGGTAGATACAAAGAAATTTTCGAAATTAAAGAATGAAAAGTGTAACATTATAACCTTAGGTTTTGGATCAAGTTTAACTTCTGAAAAAGGTGCTGATTTAATTTTGCTGTTAGCCAGAAGAATAAAAAACTTGGAACGAATCTGTAATAAAAAGATCTATCTAAAGGTTATTGCTTATGGTGCAGAAAAAAAAAGATTCGTTAATCAATTGAAAGTTTTGAAAAATGTGGTTATTGAATTTCCAATTCCCAAGGAGCAGATGGTTAATTTCTATTGGAGCATTGATCTTTTTTTATTTCCTACAAAAAGGAAAGCGGAAAGCTTAGGGTTAGTTGGTTTGGAAGCAATGGCCTGTGGAAAACCTGTGGTTGGGACAAATGCATTTGCATTAAAGGAATATATAATTCCAGGTGTAACTGGTGAATTATTTGAACTTGACAATTATCAGGATTTTGAAAAAGCAATTATAAGAGCCATTAAAAACCTTGGAAATTATAAGCCTAGAGAATTGGTAGTAAAAAAATACAGTAAAGATGCAGTAGTACAGCAATATAAACAAATATTTTCTGCTATAAATGAGTAACGTAAATATTAATAAGTCTGTTAATTGGATCGCTAATAATGGTTTGTGTTCAGGTTGTGGTACTTGCCAGTCAATTTGTCCTGTAGGCTGTATAGAAATTAGCCTAAAAGAAGATGGTCAATTTCGACCGGAAATTGACCCTAGTGTTTGTACTAATTGTGGATTATGTACAAAAGTTTGTCCTTTTTCCTCTTTGCACTATAAAAAGGGGATTGAGAGGCCTATAGCTTCGTATTCCGGGTATTCTAGTAATTCTGATATTCGTTATAATGCATCGAGTGGTGGGTTGGTTACTCAATTGTTGATTGAGGGTTTGAAATCAGGTACTTTTGACGCAGTGGTAGTTGTTTCAGGGCATAATCTAAATGATTTTAAAAGTGTGATTCTAACCGACCCTGAAGAGGTTCTTCTTGCTAAAGGTTCAAAATATGTCCAGGTACCTGTTAATATATTGTTGAATGAGCTTGAAAATACATCATTTCAAAAAATTGCGTATGTAGGATTACCATGCCATATTAGGTCTTTGAAAAAATATCTTGGATTGAGGAAGAAGTTTAGTGCGAGAATTGCATTGGTGTTTTCTTTGGTTTGTGGACAGACCTTGAAATGGATTGCTGTAGAAAAGCAGTTGAAAAGTCTTAAAGTTGAAAAAAATCGACTAAAAAAATATACTTTTAGAGGTAATGGATGGCCAGGAAGCCAAAAAATAGAAATAAATAAAAAAGTAATTGAAATTCCGCATACATCAAGGTTGGCAATGGGAGGATTATTTTCCTCTATTCTTTCTGGTGTTGATGCTTGTATATTTTGTGATGACCATTTTGGGAAGGATTCGGATATTAGTTTTTGTGACGCATGGCATTTTCGTGGAAAGGGAAATTGTGATGGTATTTCAACAGCTTTGTGTTATAGTAAAAGAGGACAAAAGTTTTTAATGGAAGCAAGCGGGAATAAAAGTATAATCATTAAAAAAGATAATTTTGAAAAAGTTTTAAAAGTACAGGGACATATGAAACCCACAGGCTCTGTTTTGTTCTTGCTTAAATTAAAAAATATTCGCAACAAAATAATATTGCATTCTGAAATTAACTCTAATTGTTTCTCTATTGTGGGTGGTTTGGTGTATTTTTTCGCTAAATTCTTTCTTTCTTTCTTTCCCTACAAGCATTACCCTGTTTGTTTTTTAGGATTTACTAGGGGGTTCAAAAAATTTCTTAAATTCTGAGATTGTTTTGAACAAATAATTCGAGTTTGATTTTTTTTTAAAAAAACGATGGAATTAAAATTGAAAGATATTTTATGGAAATTTAATCGATTAAAATCAATGAGTCTTTTTGAGGTTTTATATCGATTTAAGACCCAGATGATTGTTAGGAGTTTAAGGGCAACGAAAGTAAGAGAGTATATTAAAAAAAATAGTCCCGAAATAAATTATTTCCTTTGTATAGATGAATTGCGATTAGATGATGAATATTTACAATTCCTTCCAAATGATTTTGTACTTCAGTTGTATGGGGCAAATATTGAAATAACCAAAATAAATTGGAGTCTTGATTATGTTGATAATTTTGCTTATCCGAAAAGCCATGTTTCAAAAATTTCTTTGAGCGATTACAGTGATCGTGAAGTAAAGAATATTCTTGAAATGCACCGACTGCATTTTTTGGTAGATCAATCGGTTCGCTATTTTATTACTAAAGATTCAATATTATTTGAAAACATAATTGATACAATAGAAAACTGGATTGAAAAAAATCCCTTTCCTTATGGTATGGGATGGGTTTCACCTACTATTGTATCCAAAAGACTTATTTCGTTTTTATTTATTTGGAATATACTTAATTTAAATAATAAGGATGGAACAAAAAAAATAAGAGAAAAACTAATAGGTACTTTTAATGAACATATTCATTATGTTTTGAATACACTGTCTCTGTATTCTTCGGCAAATAATCATTTAACAGCAGAATTAGTTGGTGTCTTTTCTATTTTAAAAAGCTTTTCTTCATGTTTGACTAAAGTAGGGAAAAATGTATATTTAAAAGTGCATAAAAAACTAGAGGATTTAATCATTCAGCAAAACTTTTCAGATGGAAAGAACAAAGAATGTGGGTTTGGTTATCAATATCAAGTAACAGACTGGTTTTTTTTTGCCGGACTTTTGGATAAGAAGATTGGGCCCTCTTTATTTTCTGATACTTATTTCTTAAGACTGAAAAATATGTTTCGTTTTTTCAGGGGGGCATTTGATAACTATGGCAACTTTTTTGATTATGGAGATAGAGACAATTTCCATGTACTTCCTTTTCAATTTGAGTCTTCGCAATCCGCATTTATTCAATGTCTTGAGAGTGGGGCTAAATTTTTTAATGACCCATCATTAATTATTCCACGGATTAATAAAGGGTTATTTGATTTTAGAAATCGAATATTGTTTGGGAGAAATTTTTCGGTTGAAAAGCGTTGCAAAAAACATAGTCAGACGAAATATTATGAAAAAGGAGGTCATATTGTTAGTTGGTTTCAAGATAATCTGGGGAATGATATATATTTTAATTTTAGGTCAGGTTCATTCGGGTATTTGAGTATTGCTGCTCATTCGCATTCGGATTTAAATTCTTTTTTTCTTTCCATTAACGGTCAACCTGTTTTTATTGATCCGGGTACTTATTGCTATAGAAAGGATCCTCTATTCCGAAATTACTTTAGAAGTGCATTAGCGCATAATACGATTTCCGTAAATAGTCAAGATCATGCATTAAAATTTGGATTTAATCATTGGCACAATAAAGCAGAAATAAAAGGTGAAATCTTTGACTATTTTAACAATAAAAAACAACTTTCATTTAAATCAGGATGTAAATTTCCCGATGGCACAAAACATATCCGTTATATTTTATTGGAAAAGGATATTTTTGAATTGAAAATAATCGATAGAATTTTTGCTGGGAAAAATAAGGGAGGGGTTAATATAATTTTTTCATTACAGTTATATCCTAATTTAAATTTTGAGAATAACAAAATTAATTTAGAGGATGGTAACAAATTGGTGATAAAATCAGATTATGATTTAAAAGCTTTTTATGGCCAAAAAGAACCCTTTATATCAGGATGGTATTCACCGGAATTTTCAAAAATTGAAAAAACAGTCAGCCTTAGAGGAATAGTTAAAGATAGAGAACAATTAATTACAACGTTTACTTTAGGAAAATAATAGTAATGGGAAAAAACATTCTTATAGTTCAAAATTATAACATTAATAAAGGGGATACTTCAGTTGTTCATGCAATGAAGTATTCACTTGAAGAATATTATAATGATATTAAAATATTTTTGACATCGTATGATCCAGAAAAGGCAATGAAGGAATATCATGTTGAATCAGCTCACTGGTTAATTGATTATAGCCGAATTAAAAAAGCACCAAATGGTTTATATAAAATTTTTTATTTCTTGGAAGAGATTCTGTGGGTTATTTATTCTTGGATCTGGGTTAAGCTATTTACTTTTAATCTGTCTAATTTGAAATTTATACCTGTTAATAGACGGAAGACAATTCAATTATATTTAAATGCTGATGTTGTTGTCTTGCCCGGTGGACATTTTTTTACAACCTTAAATAAATTTCCAGTAGTTTTTTCACATTACTATTCTATGTGGTTTGCGCATAAATTAAAAAAGAAAACTATGATTTATGCACAAACGATTGGACCTTTCAAAGGATTTTGGAGTAAAATAGTCAGGTTAATTACGGGGAAAGCCATTAACTTTTGCGATAAAATTACAGTACGGGAAGGAAGTTCGTTACGTTATGATAAGAACAAAAAAATGATTTTAACGGGCGAAGTTGTATTTTTAAATAAGAACGTTGAAAGGAAAATGTTTTTAAAAAAAGAAAATGACAAGTTAATAGGGATTACCATTCATCACATATATTATTCTCAATATTATTCACGTGAGGGATATATTGCCCTAATGGGTGAAATATTAACCAAAATAATTGATGAGTATGGATATAATATTTTATTTATACCAATGGAGAGTTTTAGGAATAAGGAAGTTGGGGATAGGTTAATAATTGGTGAAATTAAGAAATTTATTAATAGGGAAGATAAAACGAAGGTTGTTGAAGATGATTTAACTCCAGAAGAAACAGAAAGTTTGATTTCTTCTGTTGAGATTTTTATAGGAACAAAAACGCATTCAATTGTTTATGCTTTAAAAAAATGTGTTCCTACTATTGCGATAGCATATCAGGAAAAGAGCACTGAATTTATGAAAGCGTTTAATGTTCCAGAAAATTCAATTGAGCTAGCTAAACTAAATGTCTCTGATTTTATGACTATTTTTAACAATGTGATTAATAATCTAAATAAATATAAATCTGTACAAAGAAATGCTTTAGAAAAGGTTATTGAAAAGGCTGAATTAAATAATGAAGTTTTGTATGAATTAATAAAATAGGTTGTTATGTGTGGAATATTGGGAAGTATAAATATCCCTTTGGGGAAGAAGGACCTAGATATACTATTTCATAGAGGTCCTGATTCCTTCGGTTTGGAAAAGTTTAGTGTTGATAAGAGTGAAATTTATTTAGGACATAGAAGACTTTCCATAGTAGACTTATCTGAAGCAGGGCATCAGCCAATGATTTCTGATTGTGGAAATTATGTTGTTATTTTTAATGGCGAAATATATAATCATAAAAAATTACGTAGTAAACTTAGTGGTGTTAGTTTCAGGGGACATTCAGATACTGAAACGATTCTTTATTATTTAAAGAAAAACTGGAAAGATGGATTAAAAGATTTGAATGGGATTTTTGCTTTAGCCATATTTGATTTAAAGAATAGAAAAGCACTTATTGCGCGAGATCCTCATGGAGTAAAACCTTTATATTATCATAAAACCAAGAATACAATTATTTTCTCTTCTGAGATAAGGGGAATTAAAAGAAATTCATCTATGAAATTAGATGATGAAAACTTAGCGACTCTTCTAATGTTAAGGTATAATTTATCTCCTTATACACTTTTTTCAGATATTAACAAGGTTCAGCCTTCCCACTACATAGAAATAGATTTTTCCGACTATAATTTAAAGTATGATTTTGGAAAATTCGGCAATTATGAGAAATTATCTTTTAGAGGAGATTTCAAAAAAGCGGTAACTGAATATGGTAAATATATAACAAATGCAGTGGATAGGCAATTAATGTCGGACGTTGAAATTGGGGTGTTGTTAAGCGGAGGAATTGATTCAGCATTGGTTGCTGCCCTAGCAAGAAATAGGGTTAATTATAAAATGAAGGCTTTCACTGTGGGTTTTGAAGGACATTATGATAGTGATGAAATAGAAGAAGCTCAAAAAACTGCTGAAATTTTAGATCTTGAACATCATTATGTCAAGATAAGTTTTGATGACTTTATAAAAACTTTAAAAAAATGCAATTTAATTGTAGAAGAACCAATTGCAACTACATCAGTTGTGCCTATGTTATATCTATCTCAGTTAGCTTCAAAATATGTAAAAGTTGTTCTTTCTGGGCAAGGAGCCGATGAACCATTGGGGGGATATTTTCGCTATAAAGGTGAATTACTTCGTGAACATACTCCTAATTACTTATTGAAAGCGGGGATTAATATTTTAAAATGGATGCCTTTCAAGCGTAAAGAAATTTTTTTACGGGGCATAAATAGCCTTTCGGAATCAAATGATATTCGACGTTTTATTAAGATGTATTCCATTTTTTCTGATGAAGAAATTTTTAGATTGATTGGCAAAAGGGAAAAGAGAGCCCATGATTTATTCCTGTATTTGTATAATAACTTTAAATGCAAATATTTGGAAAGTAGTACCGAAAGGATGATGAAAATCGATGCCAGAGCAAATTTAGCGGATGATTTGCTTATGTATTCTGACAAAATAACCATGAATTTTTCTTTAGAAAATAGAGTGCCATTCCTTGATCTAGAGTTAATTAAGTTTGTTGAATCGTTGCCAATTCAATACAAAATTAATCTTAAAGGTGGTAAAATAATTCATAAAGAGTTTGCAAAGACTTTATTACCACCAGAGATAATTAATCGTCAAAAGAAAGGTTTTAAATCTCCCACTAAAGAATGGTTTAAAAGTAATATATGGAAAATAGAAGAAATATTATTGCAACCTGGTACTTTGTTTGGTAAATATTTTAATCAATTGGAAATTGAGAAGATAATTTCTCGTCATTTAAATGGAGAAAATATGGAAAAGCAATTATTTTTGCTTTTAAGTCTCAATTTTTGGTTTGAAGAAAATTTTAATTAGAAATTGTTTTGAAAGTGAAAATTTTATCCATCCCAATTGAAAGTTTGACATTAAAAGAAACAATTAAATTAATAAAAAATTGCATAGATAAAAATCATTTCACCCAACACGTAGTCGTTAATGCAGGCAAGATTGTAGCCATGCAGAAAGATGAAGCCTTGAGAAAGTCTGTTTTAGAAGCAGACATAATTAATGCTGATGGGATGGCAGTTGTTTGGGCGAGTCGTTTTCTGGGTAAGGCTTTGCCGGAGCGGGTAGCAGGAATTGATTTAATGCTGAAACTTGTAGAGATGGCTCATGAGGAAGGTTACAAATGCTTTTTTTTGGGCGCGAAGGAAGAAGTAGTCAAAAAAGTGGTGGAAGTTTTCAAAGAAAAGTATTCTGAAAAAATTATAGCCGGATATAGGAATGGCTATTTTAATGAAGAAGAGGAGGAAGAGGTTGTAAAACAAATTGCCAATAGTGGGGCGCATATGCTTTTTGTTGCAATTAGTTCTCCTAAAAAGGAGGTTTTTGTAAATAAATATAAGGATATTATGAATGTCCCATTTGTTATGGGGGTTGGTGGTAGTTTTGATGTTGTTGCAGGTATAACGAAGCGAGCACCTCTGTGGATGCAAAAAATTGGTATGGAGTGGTTCTATAGGTTTATTCAAGAACCCCGTCGCATGTGGAAACGTTATTTAATAGGTAATTCCAAGTTTATTTGGTTGGTTTTAAAAGAGAAATTTAAGAGCGGTCGCGGCCAAAAGTAATCCCCCCTCACTCAAACCTAATCGCCTTGACCGGTGATATTCTTGCGGCCAGGTAGGATGGGCCGATCATCATGAGGAAGATGGCGATGATGGCGCCGGCGTTGAGGAGAAGGACGGATGTCCAGGTGAGGTGTATGGGCACGGTTTCGAGGAAATAGTTTTCCGGGTTTAGTTTGAAGAGTTCAAACTGTTTCTGAGCCCAGCAGAGGATAAGACCAATCAGGTTCCCCCAGAAGAGGCCCTTAAGCGCAATTTGTGAGGCGAGGATGAGAAAGACTTTTCGCAAGGGCCAGTCGGCCATACCCATCGCTTTCAGGATTCCGATCATGTTGGTACGTTCGAGGATGAGGATGAGCAGACCTGTAATCATGTTAAAGCCTGCCACGAGGATGATCAGACCAATGATGACGGTGATGTTCATGTCGAGGAGGTCGAGCCATCCGAATATTTGCGGTTGCGTTTGCAGGATGGATCGCGTACGTAGCATGTCGCCGTTGGGAGAAATATAGGCAGAGGCCACATCCGCCACCAATGCTCCCGTTTCCATGATGTTTTCGAAGTTGCCGGTAAGTAACTCGTAGCCCGAAATTTGATTATACTTCCAGTTGTTAAGTCTTTGTACCTGACGGATGTCGCAGATGATGAACGTTTTATCCAGATCCGGCAGGTTGCTGTCGAAGATGCCTTCCACTTTAAAATTTCTGGCCCTAATTTGATTTTCGAAGAAATACATTGGCGCCTTATCGCCCACTTTAAGATGTAGCATACGGGCCACCTCGTCGGAGATAAGGATTCCCGGCGATGTTTTATCTCCCTTTAGCGTCAGCACCTTGCCTTCTTTAAGAATGGTGCGGAAGAATGACCAGTCGAATTCCGGACCTACTCCCCTCAATATCATTCCCTGCATTTGATCTTTTGTTTTCAGGATGCCCGGTTTTGTGGCAAATCGTTGGAGATGCAGCACGCCCGGGACTTCCTTCAATTGCTGTTCCAGGGCAGAATCCTGTTTAATGGGATTGGTTTCGAAGCTAAGGTTGAAATCATAGCTCACCACCTGGATGTGGCTCCCGAATCCGATGATTTTTTCTCGGATCTCTTTTTGGAAGCCCATACCGGTTGCAATAGAGATAATCATCACCACCATGCCCAGAATAATACCGGCAATGGAGACCCGGATGACCGGTCGGGCCAGTCGTTTTCCGGAGATTCCTCCGGTGCGTATTTTGTTGGATATGAAGAGTTCCAGCTTCATGATATGTCTAGTTTTTTTTGGGTGGTGACGTTCCGGTTATTTGTATCGGTATTTACCCGTTGGAGATGCCGGTTAGGCAGCCTTTATCGTCGATGCAAAGATAACAAGAGTAATGGAATTTGGCTCATACATAACACAATCTATCTACTAACCATCAGTGACTACTTACTAAACACTAACCACGAATTACTTCTTCAGGGCGATAACACCATTTATTCAAAAAACTATACCTCTTTTGTGGTTTAGTTTTTGCAATCTTTTACTTTTGTATTACATTTTCGGTTATTTGGCATGTTTTCGACCACTCATCATATTGATGGTTAGTGGTTGTCATTTGGCGGTTTGCGTAGGTGAGATGCCAATAGTATTGAAGTAAAAAATGAATTGGATGATGCCGGTTGTGGGATATCATTGACAACACAATTTGAAATTAGATATGAAAAAGATCAGACAACTTCTGCCATTTTTGGTTTTTTTTCTGGCCATTGGGTTTTTAGATGCCCAGACTGCCGGGAAAGCTCCTTTGCCCCCTAAAGTGGTAGAGGCCGTAAAAAAAGGGGATGCCAATGCGCTTACTTCCTTTTTAAATGACAAGATAGAGTTGGTACTTCCGGGTAAGACCGGAATTTTTAGCCGTCAGCAAGCCCATTTTATTTTGAAAGATTTTTTTTCTGACCATAAAGTGGCTTCATTTCATGTTCTTCACTATGGATCTCGCCAAAGTGCCACTTTTGCCATTGGGGAGTATAAATGTGTCAATGAGCATTTCCGAATCTATTTCCTGGTGAAAAAATCGGGCGATAACCGTTCTCTGATCCACCAGATTAGGATTGAGAAACAAGAGTAGTTAGGCTGGTAGGCTGGTAGGTCAATAGGCCAATAGGTTGATAGGTCAATAGGTCAATAGGTCAATAGGTTGATAGGCCGATAGGCCGATAGGTTGATAGGTTGATAGGTTGATTGGCTATTTGATTGAGGGGATTGATATGCTGGTATAAAGGCATGGGGAATAGAGCATGGAGAAGATAGGCAGTTGTTCCTCTTATATCTTAAAATTTAATTCTGATGTACAGGAAGGAATGGGAAAGGGTAGAAGGGGGGAAGTATAGATTATTAGGTTAATAGATTGAGGGGATTGATTGATGGGGTTGAAAAACTAAAGGAACTAAACACTAAATACAAAAAACTAAGAATTAAACACTTACGAATGAACGACGAATATTTGAAATCATTTATCATCAATGCATTAAAAGAGGACGTAGGCGACGGGGATCATTCTTCACAGGCATGTATCCCGTCCGAAGCGGAAGGGAAGGTACAACTATTGGTAAAGGAGGCCGGTGTACTTGCGGGTGTAGAGGTCGCTTTTGACGTGTTTCGGCATCTGCAGTCCGATATAGAGATTCATCCTATTCTTGGTGATGGAACGCTGGTTAAACCCGGGGATGTGGCCTTTACTGTCAAGGGCAAAGTACTGACTCTTTTGAAAGGGGAGAGGTTGGTGCTAAACATTATGCAGCGAATGAGTGGCATAGCAACGCAAACGCGTGAGTATGTTAAACTTTTGGAGGGCACGAATACCAAAATCCTGGATACACGCAAAACCACGCCGGGGATGCGCATGCTTGAAAAAGAAGCCGTGAAGATTGGCGGAGGCGAAAACCACCGGATGGGGCTTTTCGATATGGTTATGCTTAAAGATAATCATGTGGACTTTGCCGGAGGAATTGAAAAGGCCATTAAAACCACTCATCAATACCTGAAGACGGTGGGTAAGGATTTGAAGATTGAAATTGAGGTCCGAAATATGGAAGAGTTGCGTCAGGTGCTGGCGGTAGGAGGGGTTGACCGTATCATGCTCGATAATTTCGATCCCCAAACCACTCGTGAAGCGGTGAAGCTGATCGATGGCAAGTATGAGACCGAATCATCCGGTGGCATCACCAAAGAGACCATCCGAAGCTATGCCGAATGCGGGGTGGATTACATATCCGTAGGGGCGTTGACGCACCATATACGAAGTCTGGATATGAGTCTCAAGGCCATTTAATGGATTTTGTTGATATTTAAAGCTGCGGGGATGGCCATTAGTGCAGCAAAAGCAGCAAAAATAAATGTGGTTTGATGCCCGAAATGGTCGAACCCATACCCCGTGGCAAGGGTGGTGATGGAATTGAAAAGAAAATTACTGGTCATGTAAAGGCCGTTCACAAAAGGCAGATGATCGGTTTTCAGGCTGTTGATGATGGCCAGGAATACCGGTGTCGGAGCCAGCAGGAAGAAGCCCATCACGATAAGCAGGGGGAGTGTGAACGAGCCTTTGGCCAGGATAAAAAGGCCCATCAATAGCGGAGAAACGATGGATACGATCAAAAGCGTATTGCGTCGGCCAATGAAATCGGAAATGGTACCCGATAAAAGGGTTCCGGCTGTTCCCGATAAAAATATTACGGATAGAGAGATGCCGGCCATCCATCGTGAGGAACCGGTGCTTTCCAGATATCCCGGCAAATAATAGGTGAGGCAGCTTTTCATGACCCCCCGACTGAGGGTGATGCTTCCAATGATTAAGAGTACCGGGAGATATTTCTTCAATGTGGCTGTATAACCATTGTGTTGTGCCCCGTCATGGGGGATTCTTTTCCTGAGGTCGACATGTCGAAAGCGGAAAAACAGGATGAGCGATGCCAGGATCCCGGCCGGTATGAGCCGAAAGGTGCCTTCCAGTCCCCACAAATCGATGGCTCCCAATATCACAATAGGTCCCAGTGTGCGGGCCAGTTCTCCCCCTACCATATAAAAGCTCATGCCCCGTCCGGTACGGTTGCCGGCAATAAGTCTGATCATTACCGGTGTGGGAACGTGAAACATGGTTGAGCTGATGCCCGATACCAGCATCAGAATGACCAGAAAGGAATAGGAGGGTGCCAACCCGATCAGACTCATCGATACGGCCGTCAGCGATGGCGCCACTATCATCAGGTAGCGGATTCGTACCTTATCGGCTAATATCCCGACCAACGGATTTAAAAGCGTTGGTAAACGCTGAATAACTGATAATAAACCAAAAAGCGTATAGTTGATCGACAGTTTCTCCAGAATTAATACCTGTATGGGCGCTAAAAAGGAGGTGTAAACGTCATGGATGTGATGGGTCAACGAAATCAGAAAAACATCTAAAGTTTTGAATCCGGTACTTTTGTCTTTGTGTGTCATCCGAAAAGATTTAATTCATTGTGCCGAATGAAACGAGCATGACCATAAAGATTGGTCACAATAAAAACATGTATAACTTAAGCCATGCGAGTTCAATGAGACCAATGAATTATAATAATTATATACTAATGAAATTCGCCGGGCATAAGTTTTTACCCTTTCCTTTTTATCCCGAATTATCAATGTCGTTTAGTTAAGGTTTGTAAGCTGAAAATGCCACAGGTTTTCCAGAGTATCTTTTAAATCGTGTGTTATAT
>NZ_JBQTGH010000021.1:0-35077 GCF_052400625.1 Thermophagus sp. OGC60D27 | reverse complement strand
ATAGCTTCGCCGGGTCTCCGTCATCTTTTTCACTATTAATTAGAAGATTTCCATCCGGATATTTATAGTAATTTTTCCATAATCGTTTTAATTCTCCCTGCATTAGATGTGCTTTCTCGGGCGTTAGCATATTTATGCTGCTGTGCGGACGGCGAGTGTTATATATTCGGATGACTTCTGATATTTTCTTCCTTGCTTCATCTATTGTTCTAAATTGTATATCATTTAACCAGCCATCTTTTAATATGCCGTTTATTCGCTCTGCTATAGCATTATCCAGTGGATCCCCACTTTCTGTCATGCTGATTTGAAATTTTTTCTTTTTCAATATTTTTACATATTCTTCACTGCAATACTGAACGCCTCTGTCGGAATGGTGACATACCCCCTTTTTACCTTTGGGTAGCTGCCTTAAGGCCATTTTTAAGGCTTTTACTGAATGTTTGGCTTCCAGTGTATCACCTAAGGCCCATCCAATTATTTTTCGTGAGTAGCCATCTGTTATTAAGCTTAAATAGGCAAAATCTCCGCCTATCCGTATATACGTTATATCTGAAACCCATAATTGATGCGCCGCTACCGGACAGAACCCTTTTATCAAATTGGGATACTTCCTTAACCAGTGGTTACTGTCGGTCGTTGTTGCTCTCAATCGTCTCCTTTTTACTAATAGTTTATGGGCTCGTAAAACATCGAAAAATTTATCCCTGCCAGGAACTAAATGGGGGGGCAATTTTCCCTTTATTAGCTCTAACAGAACCCGTCCCCCTACACGTGGCATAAATTGCCGCTCTTGGGCTACCATTTGCAGCAATATCTCTTCTTGCAACATATTTTTGTATACATATTTACTGCGTTGATAATAGGCCTGTCTACTCTTGCCAAACAGGCGACACCAGGTGTCTATCCCCGGACGGCCTTTTATTTCCCGGGGTAAATCATCCTGATGCAGGGAGGCTACTGTTTGGCTCCAGACTTTTTTCTTATCGGAATTTTCATATCATTTTCCGCGATATCTATCAGCCTATTTAACGCTATAACACGTAACTTCTCGTATTCCAGTTGTTTCTCCAGTTCCTTTACCCGGGCTTCAAGAGCCTTCTCTTGAGGACTTTGTGCTTTTTCTTTGGCCATAATTTCAAGGATTTTTACTTCTTGTTTTGTCGGTTTCGAGACCCCAAATTTACGAATCCAATTGTCTAAACAACTATGGCCCTTTATCCCATATTTTTCCATTATCTCTCGCCGACTCTTGTTCGTGAATAAATATTTCTGAACAGCTGAATGTTTTAATTCGTCCGAATAAGGGTTTACTTTCCTCTTCATTGTACTTGTTTTTGTTTACTTTCTCTGTAAACCTTTTTCAGGACATGACAGTATCTTTATTCACATCCATTCCGCAACCACGTTCAACAACTAGTTCGAATTCTGTAACTTCTTTTTTCATGGCTCTTAGCTTTTTTATGTATTGTTTTGTTATACTAAGCTAAGGGCCTTTTTCTATCCCCCCAAATTACATGTCCTTTTGTCGCCAATCCGCTATAATTAATATTCCCGGCGATGAGGGTTTCATTCGTATATAATTTATTTAAGTCATTGGTCGAATGGAACTCGCATGGCTGAATGAAATTTATACATGCTCTTTTGTGACAAAAGTCGCCATGCTCGTTTCATTCCTATAAAAAGATGTTAATGCTCAACTCCCCTATATTATCAGAAAAACGAAATGTTCAGTTCCCAAAAGGGCCTGAACATTTTGTTTATTGAAATCTGGTCTCAGATTAAAAAGTACCGTCCGCCACTATTTTTACATATCCTTTTTCCGAATTCCCCATAATATAGACTCCTGCAGGCAAGCCTGAAGTAGAATTTTTTCTTTTAACCCCGTTTCGGAGCTTTTGTCCCGTAACAGAATATACATCCACAATATCATCAGGTTTGATCTTTTCATAAATCACTTCCTGAATGGAAGTATTGTATTCATCGGAGTTTGACAAAAACACATCATCAATAAAAACAGGACTACCACCCAAAGACCAAAAACCGACAATATAAATATGCGATGGATCAACAGCTACCATTTGACCATCCACCTCTTTTTCCATTCGGTTAAGGTCTATAATTAATTCTGCTTCATTTTCAACATCATGGGTATATGGAGAAGACCAATAGCTATTCTCATCAAAAATACGGAAGGAGGCTCCATTTTCCGGAACTTCCTTTAACCTGACAACCAAATACTTATATCCGGACAAATCCAATCCGTTATCGTATTGCCAGCCACCGAAACCATACTGTCCTGTAATTAATTCGCCAGTTGTTTCGTCAAAAGTTCCGTTTTCCCATATAGAGGGATTAAATAGTTCATTGGTTAACGGAAAAGTGCTAACCACCACATTAAATTCAATGGTTTGTTGATTTCCTACTCTGTCCTGGTAAGTCGCGGTAATATGACTCTCGCCGTTTTCGCCGGCAACAATTTGCCCGTTTACGATATTGACCACATCCGGATTACTGTTCGAATAAGTAGCTTCTGTAGAAACATTTTCCGTATGCCCGTCCTGAAACAGGGCGGTAATTCTCAATGTCTTGCTGGTTCCCGTTAGCAATTGCATCTCAGTGTTCTCCACAGAGAGGCTTTCGATTGTTAGCTGATCTTCGGTGAATCCGGAAAAATTGTCATCGTAGAACATCTCCTCGGTAAAAAATACCTCTGTAGTAAACCAATCAATATCAACGTATCCACCTGTAGTCACAGTTGCATAATTAAAGATGCAAAACTTATTTCCTGTAAAAACGGACAGATCAAAGACCATATCCAATTCCTGTCCAAAACGGGTGTAGGTTTCATTATCAGTGCTGTAATAAAAACGGGCCTTACTGGTGCCATAATTGGCTACAGCACGCAGGTAAACAACTGTATCTTCCAATGCAATACCGGTTTCTACATTGCCATCGCTTTCTGCAATTAGTTTTCGCTCTCCCTCTGTCACGGTTACCCCAATAAATGCATAGGGATCCTGAAAAACACCCATCCCGGCCACATCTCCTTCTTTCATATTGGCAACATGCATCTTAATGGTACCATACGAATCAACTCCTTCCGAATGATATCCAAATATCCTCTGCGTAAGTGTATTTCTTGCCTCGGGAAGTTCTGAAACCACATTAACTGTGTTTAAACGTAAAAAGCCCGGACGGTCAAACAAAGACCACTCAGAGTTATCCGGATTGTGATTCCAGCCCCATTGCAATCCAGGTTTGTAATCCCTGAAATTGTCGTTAGTTGGCAAAACTTTTACAGCAAATTCACACCCGACATCAGGCTTTCGATAAGTGGTAACGCCTTTTCCGTCTTCACCGATCTCCGGCCAGTTATCCACCCATGTAACCGGCTGCAGGTTGGGGAAACGACCGTAAGCACCTTTATCATAAAACAATATAGTCCACCATTCCCCGGTTTGCGTTTCTATCAAAGCCCCCTGATGGATATTGTCATCATCCAGAAGCAGTTTCTCTTCGTAGGATCCGAATATATCAGTTGATCTGAAAGCAACCTGTGAAGCCGGCCATCCGCCATAAGTTGCATAAATGTAATAATACCCGTCTATTTTGTACATGTGACAACCTTCAAGTCCTTCATCGGGTCTTTCAATCACCGTCCGGTCCGCTCCCACTGCTTCAAAATTTTCATCCAGTTCGGTTATCTTGATGGTATTAATGCCATGAACCACATAAGTTTTACCATCATCGTCGAAAAACAGTCCGGGATCGTAGTAACTACGCGAAAGCTGCTCCAACGTCCACGGGCCTTCGGGATTGGTGGCTGTTAGCAGAAACACGCCCTCATCCAGCGTATTAAACATGATGTAAAACTTACCGTCATTATATCTTAAACTTGATGCCCATTGTCCTCGAGCATACCGGTTTTCTCCGTTCAACAGGTTATAGGCATCACTAGATTCTATCATTTCCAGGGGATTGCTGCAATACTCCCAGTTAACGAGATCATAACTTTTCAGCAAGGTAGCACCCGGAAAGATATGCATGGTGGTACTTACCATATAATAAACATCATCCACGCGTATAACATCCGGATCAGGAAAATCGGCATGTATCAAAGGATTGGTATATGTTCCGTCACCATTATCACTATGGGACTGACATTCAAACTCAGGACGAGGATAGTTTTCGTTGGCATAATCCTGAAACCAATGATAAACAGGCCAGGGACATGCTTCCGGGTCATTCAGGAATGTATAGGGTTCGCCATCAGCAGGGGCTTCATTGGTAAAATCTGCAAGCAAGTGCGGACTGGTAAAAAGCAACCAGCTAACATTGCCTGAATCATCCATTATTTTCTTGAAATTTGCTCCAAATCCATCTCCTCCGGCGGTTCCTGTGATTCCGGTTCCCCAGGATACATCCTCATATTTCCCGGGTGCCCAGTCCATTTCCGTTATCATAATTGGTGCAAAGTCAGAAACCGGCTTTACATTTGCATCCCACTCTCTTTTAAATACATCATAGCCATCAGCACTTCCAAACCAACCCGGATAAATATGAACGGCATAGCCGATATTCTCCCCCTCAATGGGATTTACTGCATAACCTTTATATTGAGACTGGTATCCCGAACCGGGAACCCATAAAACATTATGGAACCCATTTTCACGAATTTTATCTACAACAGGCTGGAAAATGTCTTTCAATACATCGAAATGAGCCTGGCTATTGCTTCCAACACTTCCGTCAGCTAACTTAATTCTCACGGGTTCATTGGCAAGTTCAAACATCACCTCATCCATTGCTTTAATCTTTGGATGAGACGAAACAATATTCCATACATTAAGTAAATACTCAGCATAGTTGTATTCATCGTTAACCCCTATTACTTCAGGACAAACACCAGGAGGGCGCATAACTACATACAACCCTTTAGAGATAGCATACTCGGCCATGGGGACAAAAACCTCATCAAGATATTTTCTGAATCGGGTTTCACTAAAACAATTTGGCAGTTCATGACCATCAGGCGTACAACCAGGTTCATTCGACCAGTAAGGATCCATGTGTAAACGGATAAAATTCATCTTCCAACCCTTATCCAAAATATCATCAATGAGTCCCTGGTTGTATGTCAGGCATCCTTCCACATCATAATTATCCCAGTATTGTCCGCGTTCGTTAAACCAGGGACTGTATGTTTGAGCAAAACCATGAAGATTAACGGTGTTGCCATGGGTGTCTTTTAAATATCTGCCTTCCACATGCAAACGGGGTGTGGGCATACCTTCCCACGCGAAAACCATATCAACAGATAAAAAAAACACAAAACTTAAGAGTAGTAAAAATCTGGCATTCATAGTTCAATTTTTTAGTTGCCTATAGCCTCTGGTACAGTACCACATTTATTCAATAATTATTAGTTGTCTTTTTATCAACCATTAGTTTTCACTTTTCAGCTTCCTGCTATTCTCAGCTATCTCCTTACGCTTTTGATTCAGATATTTTTTCACCATTACAACGATTTCCTTAAATTCAGGATCATTAACAACATTGATATTCTCATCGTAATCGAATTTATGATCATAAAGCATTTGACCAACAACCTGATCATCAACGATCCATTCGGTATAGAAGCAAGCAACAAAAGAATAAAGAAACTCCCCCCGGAAAGAACCGGGAGGAGATGCTAGAAAAAAAATCAAAAATTACTCAGTCCCAACAAATTCTTCGCCTACAAGTCCTTCAGCAAATCCGACATAGGTATGTTTACGATAATCAAAGTTCTCGGTCCATAAACCTATAGGTTCTCCACCTCTCCAAGATGAAGATGATGGAGGATCTGCAGGGCTCCAATGTGCAATGCCATATCGCTGGTTTGCTGGAATAATTTCAAAATACTTTCGAATGATGAAATTATAAAACTCAGCCATTGCCATATGTTGTTCTTGAGTCACACCATCATCTATCATTACAGCATCGCCGTTCTCATCCACCAGCCCCATATCCAGCTCGGTGATTTTCACCAATTTGCCGGTTTCTGCCAACAACTCATACATTTGTACAATATGCTCTTCCTTGCTGGCTTGTGTTTCCGGATTCATATGGTATGAAACATGCATTTGCGTACCAATGCCATCAATGATAGTCTCACCATCGGACTCCCATTGTTCAATCCAGTGGATCAAGCTTTTCAGCTTTTGGTTGTCGTCCCAGTCAGATTCCAAGTTGTAATCGTTGACAAATAATTTCATATCACCCGGACCATATTCGCGTGCCAGTTTCACAGCTATACGTACATAGTTATCTCCAAGATAGTCCTGCCAGTAGAAATTATTTTCAGGATCACCAGTGTCAGCCGATTGAAGATCATAAAAACCGTCACCATCGTTATCTTCACCTGAAATCGGTTCATTAACTACATCCCATGACTTAACATAACCGTTGGTGGCTTCCATCATTCCGGCAATCCATTTGTCCAATGCATACGTTAAAGTATCAGCCTTCTCTTCATCTGTTAAGGAAATCTTATTTCCTGATTCTTCGATTTCAAAATAAATATCATCGAAATAATAGGTGTTAGCTTCTTCAAAAACAGCGAGGTTAAAAGCGATGGTGCTCATTCCATCCTGTTCCGCCAGAATTTCACCGGAATTACTATATTCCTGCCACTCAGTCGTAAAGTTCGGACTTCCCACCATAGACCAGTGGAGGTATTGTCCTGGCTGTGCATGTGCCTGAGATTCGGACGGGGCAGGCTTTTCAGCACGAATCTTCATACTGAAGCGGTATTTCTCACCCTCTGAAAACTCATAAGGAACCGTAATAAAGAACTGGGAGTCCCATGGATTTGACGGATTATCACCAGTCTGTACCACAATGGCTCTGCCAACACCGTCGGCACCCGTACCGGGCGCACCGATAGTGGCATCGTTGGGTCCAACGGTAGATTCAGTAGCCTTGAAACTCGACAAATCATCACTTTCCACATCACTGTTGGTAACCAGATTGGTCCACCAAGTAGCAGGCCCTGCTGCAACCGGTGCAACTTCAAATGTATAAGCATGCCAACTAGGTTTTTCCCAGCCTGTTAGTACCTCATTGTCAAAAGCACCGTTTTCAATCATATTTTCCTCGGACCCGGCTGCTGTAAGTTCCATGTCATCAAAGTAGAGATCACCTGCAAAAGTTCCGAAACAGAACTGTAAAGTGGTTGCATTCATTGAAGGAGTAAATGTAATCGAAACATCGCTCCAGCTATCTCCCACAGAAAAATCGGGACCATAATCAGTAATCGAACCATCATATCTCCAGAACGCAACAGTATAATTTTCAGATGCTTTCGCGCGCATTTTTAATGTGTATTCCACCCCTTGAGTTAAGAGGGTGGGTAAAACATAATTTAGTTGCCAGTCCCAAATATTAGCATTAGCGTCCGAGGTGCTAATGTGCAACGCATTATTGGCATCATTGGGATCAATTTCAACTTCCTGATCTGCAATAATACTCTCAAGATATACCTTATTCTGTTGTGCATGCCAAACAAGAGTGTGTCCATAAATCTCAGTATTTGCTTCTTTGGCTGCACCCACAAATTGAACCACTTGGGCAAAATCCATGGAACCGTCATCTTGGACAACAGATCCGTACTTCATTGCATTACCAGCGGTTATCTCATCGAAGTTAGAATTCATAACTCGATACTCAAGTCCTAGTTCACTATATTTACTTGCAGTTACTCCGGCTCCAAGCTTAAAATCCGGATTTGCGCTTCTGTCAACATAGGTTTTTAGGGCATCATAGTCATTCAGGTATTCCACCTGTTGAATAGACTCAGGCTTCTGCACATCATATTCAAGGCCTGTATCATCAACACAAGAACTTGCCAGCACCAACAACATGATACTCACACCTAAAGCATTAATTTTATGTCTCATATCCATATTTTTTAGCAAATTAATTCTTTAATACAGGGGTAAACCATTCTGCCTTTACACCTCTGTCTCGAACTACCAGAGTATCAACCGTACTATACGAAACTTCTTGAAGATGATCCGGCTGACCTGAGACTGGATATCTGATCTCCACTTCGTAACTGACGTCATAGTCCAAATACAAAGCATCTCTATCCTTATTGCCCCAACTGTTTTTATCACCGTCCTTAACAAACTCACCCGTACCAGAAGCTGAACCGTTTAGAACTCTAACGGTGTCGTTCACCTGATAAGTTGTTTCAAATGGTGAAACGGAAACATTTTCTTCATCATCAAAGGACAGATTCAACTTAAAATTCAAATCATGTCCATCCTTGCTGACATAATCCATTGGAAACTGAACAGCATTTAATGAAAGTGTGCTCAAATTCACTACTTCATCTTTCTCAACATATTCATTATGCCTAACCTTTGTTTCAGTTACACCATCCTTTGTTATCTCATCAACTCCTCTTCGCAGATAGTTAGCATCATAAGGATTGATATATTTCACCGCATAGAGAATATAGTCTTTGGGCTGAACATCCCAACCAGATGAAACGCCCCGTTTGGGATTTTCCACAAGTGGTTTTCCTGAAAGGATTGTGTCAGCATTGGTCACACTGGTCATCCTTACCGGAATCACATAATTGGCTTCAAGTGATTTCGGGTCATTGAAGAACGCTTCAGTCAACTGAACCGTTACTCCACCCAATACGCTACCTTTCTCAATAATTATTTTATCAGAAGAGAGAGAATAGTATTCGGAAGGCATCGGCAGGACATCCTCTCCTGTTTCTTCAAAAACAAGATTTTCGCAAAGAGATTCATCCACACTAATGCCTATTTCCACATTCTTATTATTCTCGTAAACCCCTCCCATAGTTGCCATTATCTGGCATTTATACTGATTGTCCAGAGATGTATCAAATATATCTTCGCCAAGAACAATAGTACGAACAGGGCTCTGATAAGCAAAATATACGGTAGTATATTCATAATCGGGAAATTCCCACTCTCCATTTTCACAGGAAGTTAACAACCATGCAACGAAAGTTGTCAATAGCGTTATATATAATATTCTTTTCATGTCAATTCTTTTAATAATTGAAATACGTTTTACCATCCTTCATTTTGAAGCAGTTGATCGAATTTATTTACCTCTCCATTAGGAATGGGGCCGTAATACATATAATCCTTGTAATCACGTTTTTCAACCTGTGGCAGAATGTTGTATTCCCCACCAGAGATTTGCATTCCTTTTGCAGGCTCGGTGATATCCTTCTTCCAGCGACGAAGATCCCAGAAGCGAAATCCTTCGAAACAAAGCTCCAGACGTCTTTCATTATGGATTAATTCACGCATCATATCTTTGTCGTTTCTTGCTGATTCCAAATAGTCGTCGGTAGAATTGACTCCGATTCCTGCCCGTTGACGGATCGCTTTAATCACATCATAAGCCGAATAACCGTTTGGACCTGTACCGTTGGGGCCCCATGCCTCGTTGGCTGCTTCAGCGTATCCCAAAAATAGTTCAGTATATCTGATAAACGCCTTATAGTGGTAAGATGAGACTTCATTATCAGGGTTTGCATTTACTGACTGGTTCAAATGTTTCTTCATGTAGTAACCTGTTCGGGTAGATGTCTCCGTCTTGTTGAGGGCGTTGTTGTCATCTCCGTCAGCTGCCGTAATAATTTCCGTGTTATTCGGACCTGCTTCACTACCATTATAAATGATATACAGAGCAAGTCGCGGATCTCTGTTGGCATAGGGATTGTCTGGATCAAACCCACTGCCGGGGTCGGTGATAGGTAACCCGTTGTCCATTGGGAAAGCATCTACCAAATTTTGTGTAGGATTCAAGCGTCCGTTCCCATACAAGGTTGGAGGATAATGATCCTGTTCAAGCGACAGATTTTCTTCCTTGTTTCCACGCCAAAGTATCTCTTTAGGATTTTCACCTGCCGGTAAGTTCTGAATTGCCTGAGCATCAGCATACCATTTATGTCCATTCGGGTCAATTTCTGCAATTGGGTTTGCTCCAAGTCCGCTCAAAGCTTCAGCCATCCTATTGGCAGCCTCTTCCCATGTTACATTGGATCCATCACTATATGCGGGGCTTGCAGCAAGTAGAGCAGCCTGAGCCCTTACAGCCCTGGCAATCCGTGCATTCATGCGATTTTTAGCATTGTCTCCAAAAACACGGGTATACTGACCGGCATCCACCCCCAAAGCTTTATATTTTTCAGGGACCAGATTGTCACTGCTAATTGCTCCATATTCCTCTGGCAAAAGTCGGATTGCAGAATCCACATCTGCATAAAGCTGATCTATACATTCCTGGAACGTATTGCGCGGTACATTGAATTCGGAGTTCAGATCTTCCGGCTCAGTAACAATCGGGATACCCAGTAACTCACCATTTTCTGCCCATCCTGCATGATTGAGCAATAAATGGTACATATAAAGTGCCCGCATACCATATGCGTCTCCTTTAAAACGGTCTCTGAACATTTGGGCAACAAGCTGATCATCTGCCCAATCTACTTCATCAGCAATATCTATAAATTGATTCAGGTATTGCCATGAAGCACGCAGATACTGCCATCTGTCCATGGGGTTGTTGGTTGCGGTCCATGATCCGGTAGCCATTAAACGATAACCATTGTTAGGATCATTTGAAACGGCATCATCGGTAGCTACATCATTAAAAGACCAGGATCCGACAGGATTACTAATGTATGCATGCCCCAACAGGCCAACTGCCCAAGCAGGCATATTATATAAGTCATCGTGGTCTTTGTGGTTTTCAATAGCAGGCTCAAATGTGTCCTCACATCCTGTATGGACAAATAAGAGCGTAAAAACCATTACAATGATTGATATTATATTTCTATTCTTCATAATTGAATAATTTTTAACGTATGATGTCATTAAAATGTACCTTTCACGCCGATATTAAAAAAGCGTGTCTGTGGCGCACTTCCTACATTTAATTCATGGTGTTTACGCTCTTTGGAGATAGTCAGCAAATCGTAACCGCTCACATAAAAGCTGACACCATTGATAAAAGATCCCTGCAAGGCTGTTTCAGGAAGGTCGTATGTTAACTGAACCTGCGATAAATTCAGTCTGTCTGCATCATACATCCAAAAATCTGAGTTACGGAAATTGTTTGCTCCGCTGGTAGTGGTTAGACGAGGATAAGTAGCTGTGGTCTTTGTCTCTTCTGTCCACCGGTTACGAACAATCTCTGAATACTTGTCGTCTCCACTCACCCAATAGTAGGAACTGTTTTTCATACCTTTACCTCCAAAAAAACCGTCGGCCATGGCAAAAAGAGTAAAGTTACGCCACTTAGCAGTAAAGTTTAATCCTAAACGCAAGGGTGTATCCCAGCGTCCCAGATAAACTTCGTCTTTTTCATCAATAACTCCATCTCCGTTCTGATCCTTGTATTTAATATCTCCAGGCCTGGTATCCCCAAACTGCTGCTCTGGAGAATTATTGATATCATCCTGATCATTGAAGAAGCCAAGATTTTCCAGTCCCCATAAAGAATTCAAAGGACGACCAATTCTGGATCGGTAATCATACTCATAATTTTCATCACGTTGAGCTGCTTCCGTCTCATAATACATTCCACTTACTCCCAGTGTGAGATCCACTTCACTGACTTCCTTATTCATATAAACACTAAAGTCAAAACCTTTACGATCGTCTATATTGTAATTTATAAGTGGAATAATAGAAGATGTGGGATACCCAACCTGTGTAAAGTAAATGGGATATTCTGAATAAACCCTTGCAAGCGCGCCATCCATTTTCCCGATAAAATAATTAAAGTCGAATGTGAGCAATTGATTCCAAAGTGCTCCACGCAGGCCCAGGTTCAGCTCCTTCCTTTTTACAAAAGTCATATCGGGGTTATTTCCACGTTGAAACTCGGTGGCAGCTTCACCTCCCAAATCGGCCCAGGAATACCATCCTCCACGTTGCAGAACAGTTTTGTAGAGATAATATTCATTGTCCTCATTATCAGAATCCACTATATCCATATCCTGGCTTATAATACCACCGGAAACGGTTAGCATCAGATCATCAAAAACGTTGTTTTGAAAGAAATCTTCTTTTACGGGACGCCAGCCAATTGTCAGAGTTGGCGAGAAGCCAAGTCTGTTATCCTCCGGCAATTTTGCAGAATAGGGAAGAGCGGCACTAAAATCCAGATAATATTTATGCTGAAAGTTATAGGATGCCTGTACCCCAAGGTTCACGTTTGTAATCCGGTGATACCTCCCACTCTCTTGTCTTTGCCATATATTACCCACAACCATACCAAAAACATTGTGGTCACTGTTAAAAGTGCGGCTGTAATCAAATTGAGTCGATACATTGTATGTGTAGCGATAAGCCGAATTACTGATATTCTCACTTGTGCCTTTTTTATCATCTCCAAATTGCTCTACACTGGAGATCAAGTCTTTACCTGCATAATTTGTCCAGGTCGGTGCAAAAGTAGCATACTCATTAGAATATCCCTGGTTGTAAGTCGCGGCATAATCAATTCCATATTTTGCACGCATGTGCAACCCTTCAAGCAAAGATTTTAAATCTAAATCAAAACGGGTATTGAACTGAAACTGACGACTTACAAATTTACTATCACCACCGGCATAAGAATCTGCAACAGGGTTGGTACGATCCTGCTGGGTAGCACCCAGGAAATATTGCCCGTCAATAATATGATTACTGGTATTGATTGTATTCCAGGAAGGAATATCATTTTCCTCAAGATAATCAATTGGAATCAACGGTGCCACACGGTGGGGGCGCAGGGTTTCAGCATTAGACCACCAGTCACCATCGGCAGTGTAAGAATCATAAAAAGTTACATTTGCATCTGCCTGTACATCAAGAAATTCTGCTACTTTAATATCAACGTTTCCGCGCACAAAGAAACGACTCACATAGTTGTCCGAACTTTTTCCAACATCAAGTAGTGAGTTTTCCCGGTAGTAACCGGTAGTGGTATAATACTTCACTCCCTCATTGCCACCGGTGATCTCTGCAATAGCTTCCGACCTGTTATAGTAGTCGCGAAGATATTCCGATGAGTACATATCCAAATCCGGATAGCGATAAGGATTGTTACCAATAGAGGTCCAGTAGATATCCTCAATGCTATGGATGGGATCGTTTCCGTCATTCACGCTTGCTTCATTATGAAGGCTCATATACTCAGCTGCTCCAAGATACTCCGGATAAGCTTTAGGAATATGAATTCCTGTATTGGCACGAATCTGTATTTTAGGTTTGCCTATTTCTCCCCTCTTGGTAGTAATTTTAATCACACCTTTAGAGGCACGACTGCCATATAAAACAACAGCAGCAGGTCCTTTCAGAACACTGATTTGTTCAATTTCTGAGGGCAAAACATTGTTGGCATCACGCACCATCCCGTCAATGACAACCAAATATTCGTCCATTCCCCAGATATTACCATTCACACCACCAATCAGATTTTCTACAAAGTCCAAGCTATAGGTGGTATATGCTTTTTCTGTCATCTCTTCCACATCAATGACAGAAATACCTCCCAACATATCCTTTTTGTCCATGGACCGAAATGCGACCTCTACTTTATTTTGTAAAGTATCGTTTTCCATTGTCAGTTCATCTGTGTCTCCCAACTGGGCAGAGGCCTGTAGTCCATTGAAAAGAAAAACGAGACCCATTGCGAGACCAATATATATATATTTCATTTTAGTCTTTTTTAAATTATCAATTTATTACCAACCAGGATTTTGGTGAAATTCCGGGTACATGCTGACATCCTCGGTTTTAATTGGAAGCCAGTAATGCTTATTGGTAAGATTACGAGTTGTTATGACCTCTTCATCCCAATTCATGACAGCATTCTCTTTAGGATCCGCATCAGTATCAAGTGGCTCTGCCCGGTCAAACTCTTGTCGGGTCTTAATATTATAGGGATACTCAGTCAGCAGAAGCCACCGCCGAAGATCATTGAACCGATGTCCTTCAAATGCAAGTTCCACAGCCCGTTCACGTCTTAATTCACTCATAAACCCTTCTAAAGAAGAAGTATATTTATCGGCCACCGGATCCACACCTGCGCGTTCACGAATCCGGTTTAATGCCTCCACAGCATTCTTCGAAAAATTGGATGCTTTTCCTTGTGGCGATTGATAACCCTGAGCTGCAGCTTCGGCATACATCAAATAGACATCTGCCAAGCGTAACCATGATAAATGTAAATGTGCCGAGTAACTATATCCGTAAGTATTATCCCAGATATTCGCCCCAAGTGGAATAAACTTGTAGTTCAAGTATCCTGTACGACTCGTTGTACGAGGATCATTCACATAGTTCCCTCCTGTATGAAGATTGGCATACCTCCACTGTTCATCCTCAGGATTGGTAATAGTACCTGAAACAACTTTTACTCCGTCATAGATGATATCATTGTAAAAGCGTGGGTCTCTATCTTTCCAAGGGTGTGTTTCATCGAACCCGGAATCTTCATCATCAAGTGGCATACCATTTGCCATTCCGTAATAGTTTACATAGTTCGCGGCAGGTGCCAGAACGATACCGTCACCATTAGCCATTGGTGAGGGCTGATAAGAGTTCATCTGTCTCCAGTATGAATCCGGACCATAGGTTGGGCTTCTTATAATTGCTTCGGTACCACCTGGCATCAGCCAGTTTTGTTGCATGGTATAAAATAATGACGAGTAGTCTTCAAAATCAACCAGCGCATATTGTGTCTGGCCATTTTCCACCATGCTCAGCACCTGTCCAAAAGCATCAGCAGCTTTTTTGCACATTTCTGCATCATAGGTACGCGGACCATTAATGCCGTTAGTCATCAGGGGACTACCTGCATAGAGATAGGTTTTTCCAAGCATGGCGAGTGCCCATATTTTATTAGCACGCAGTTCATTGTTGTTTAATGTATTAGCCCCAACCGTGGTATTGTCCCAATCAACCGGCAAAAGATCAGCAGCTCTCTGAAAATCAGCAGCCATCTTTTCTGCATTTTCTCTGTATGACTCGCGAGGCAGCGTAAGGGGCTCATCACTTGGAAGTACAGTTTCGATGTAGGGAAGACCTCCCCAATACTGTGTGAGCTGGAAATAAAACCAGCCACGCAAAAAGTATAATTGTCCCTCAATGAGATCTCTTTCTTCCTGAGTCGCATCGATCAACTTACCTTCAGCGATGGCCTGAAGTCCCATATTGGCTACACGTATGCCGTACCAGGACCCCCCCCAAATAGCTTTTTGAAATCTGTCACCTTCGGGGCTCCAGTTACGATCCAGGAAACAATCACCTTTACCAATATAGTCGCGATAATTTCCGCCATCAATACTGAATCCCATCAAATACTCACCATTACCTATGGTTATTACCTCGTCTTCACCCCAGTTGAAAGAGCTGACCCAGTAGTGTTTTGCCAGGTCTGGTGTAATGTGGTACATTCTTTCAACAAACCCCTGAAAGTTTCTAAAATTCTTGTAGGCATCATCCGATGATATCACCGATTCAGGAGCCCTGTCCAAATAGTCTTCGCATGCAACAACACTGAAAAAAAGTAATGTTGCTATTGCGTATAGATAATATTTAAATTTTGTCTTCATTGTTTATGTGATTATAATGAAATTCTCACTCCAAAATTAAAACGTTTTTGCGTCGGATACGCTGTATTACCACCTGTATTGGACTCGCGGTCATCAGGCATATCTGTCCATAAAAACAGGTTGTTTCCATTTGCAAACACTTTCAGTCTGGTCAGTCCTACACTTTTTAACCATGGTTGTTTATCGAAAGTATAGGACAGTTCAGCATATTTAAGGCGTAGATATGAGCCGTCAAACAAGTAGCGGGTAGCAGCTGTGTACCCGCTGGGTATGGTTCCCCATCTTGGAAGGGGTACATCTGCGTCGGTATTGTCTTTTGACCAATAGCTCCCTTCCTCAAAAGCAGTATTTTTAATTCCGCCTAAACTTTGAAGACCAACATAGCGTGTTACGTTATTTACTCCATAAAACTGTACAAAGCAACTCCATCCTTTAAAATCAACTCCAAACTGGCTGTTAACAGTATTCTCAGGCACACCGGTAAATCCATATGGAATCTGGTCAAATGAAGAAATAACCCCGTCGGCATCATAATCGAGTATAATATAATTTCCCGGTATACGGTTTTCATCATATTCATCATGCGCGGTAGAGCCATAAAGCTCATCCCAGTTATTGTAATAACCGTAATCAACATGAGCAGTGGTCTGGCCGATCGGCTTACCGGCATCCTTTTGGTAATCCGGCATCAACTCTGGATCATCAGCTTCAATTATTTTGCTGTTAGCATGGGTGTAAACCGCATTTCCCCACAAACGTAAGTCGGGATTAATTACTTTGTTCCATCGAAGTTCCACCTCATATCCACTTGTTTCCACTTCTCCCAGGTTGGCAGTCGGTGCGGTCGTTCCATAGTAGGAAGGTACGGCTCGATCGCCTCCCCTCAGGAGAATATCTGATCTCTTTTCGCTAAAATAGTCTACGGTACCTGAGATTACCCCATTGAACAGTGCAAATTCAGCAGCAATGTCCATTTTAGTAGCCACCTCCCAATGGACGTTGGGATTTCCAACCTGCGATTGATAGTACCATTCATAGGGGCTATCAGCAGGGTCAACACCGGTTAGTGCCTGATTTAAAGCACCTCCATTTTCCCAAGTGTCCATATAGAGCCACCTTCCGTCAACATTGTCGTCCCCGATTTGTCCGTAAGACCCCCTGAACTTAAGCATGTCGAGCCAATTCAGATTGAGGTTTTTGATCAGCGGTTCTTCGGAGAACATCCATCCAAGTGCACCGGATTGGAAGAAGCCAAACCTGTATTCAGGAGAAAACTTAGCGGAGCCGTTGTAAGCTCCATTATACTCCAGCATATAGCGCTGGGCATAGTCATACGTGGTACGGAAAACCCAGTTTTCACGGAAATAGGGCAACTCACTTCCGGTAGCAAATTCCTCACGGCCAAAGTCTCCCATAACACCTAAGTTATGATGCCCAAAGCTGTTGTTATAATTTAACTGAAAGGAATAGTCTAATCTACGGTATGTGGCACCATTATCAACTGATCCGGCAGTGGTGGTCCAAGCAATATTATTCTGGTAATCAAATTTATTGTTTCCGTCCACGGTAACATCGGTATATTCTTTTCCTGTTTCCGGATCGATCCATTTATGGGGGTTGTCTTCCCAGTCATCGCGATCGTTAATACCTCGGTTTATTTCCGTAAAACTATTGTCAAAAACAAGTTTGCCATGCACACTAAGTCCATCAAGCAGGAATCCAAGATCCTGTTTTAGCGTAAAGTCAGTATTGAGACGATCATTGGTGGTATAGCCAACACCGTTCACACTAAGATCTTCCACCGAGTTTGTGGTTGCCTGTGACGGGTTGGGATGGTAGTAACCAAACGTTCCGTCACTGTATTTGGGTCTAAACATATCAGGAGCAATACCGTAGAAGGCAGCCCAAACAAGGTTTTCATATTCAAAAAAGTTTGTTTCCTTAGTCACGGCATGTGATCCCGAAAGATTTACACTCAATGTAGTAGATTTCGTAAGTGAGAAATCCAAATTGCTTCTGACATTCACGCGATTATAGCCAAAACCGGTATCGTATCCGCGGTTATTATCAAAACTTTTGTAAATATCTCCTTCATGTGTATAATCCAGACTAGTAAAGTATTTCACGAAAGGGGAACCACCAGATACATTGACATTACCGTTGTAGGATGTGGCCACATCTTTCAACATCGTATCAACCCAATCCACATTAGGATAACGTTCAAACTCTTCCAGGTTGGCTGGCCATCGGTATTTATCAATGATATTCTGAGGTTTGTAGTTTACCCACTGTGCAGGAGCATAACCGAGTTCGTTTTCAATAACCCGGTTACGTAACATCAGAGCATCGTAAGAATCCATCAGCTCCGGCAACTTGGAATAAGTTTTCAGGGTGGTGCTCAGGTTAACATTCACGTTGGCTTTCCCCTCTTTCCCACGTTTGGTAGTAATCAGAATAACCCCGTTTGCTCCCCGTACACCGTAAACAGCAGTGGCAGAAGCATCTTTCAATACCGAAATGTTTTCCACTGAGTTGATGTCAATGCCACTCATTGGTCGTTCCACACCATCAACCAAAATCAGTGGTTCACTGTTATTCCAAGTGCTCACGCCACGAATGACGATGTCAGGATCCTCTTCACCCGGTTTTCCCGAAGTGGTCATGGTAACTACACCAGGAAGGTTACCTGTGAGTGCCTGCCCCAGACTGGTTACACCACCAGTGCGCTCGAGAGTTTTGCTGTCTGTCTGTACAATTGAACCTACAACGCTCTTCTTTTTCTGCTGTCCATAGCCAACAACCACAATATCATCTAACTCGACGGACTCAGGTTCAAGCATTACTGTTACATTAGTTTGTGAACTAACGTCAACCTCCAGGGTCTTCATCCCTATAAATGAAACAACAATCACGTTTTCATCTTCAGGAATGTCAAATGAAAACCTTCCATCCATATCGGTTACAGTCCCGTAAGTGGTACTTCCCTTAACAACCACTGTAGCACCGGGCACAGGCTCACGGTTTTCGTCAAGAACGACCCCGCTAACCGATTTCATGTTCTGCGAGTAAACAGCAAAACTCAAACAAAACATTATCAGTAACAAAACGCCCTTCGGGTTGAAGCTCAACCTTATTAAAGACCAGCGATTTGCCTGATATACATTCTTATCAATTTTTTTCATTGCAATTTTGGTTTATTTTCATTTACAATTCTAATTTGTTATCAGGATAATAAATGTATCCAGTTGCTAAGTAACTTTTTTCAAATCCGATGTCGTCAAAAAAGGAATGACGAGAGTTACAATTATTTTTCATAGCCTTTTCTTTTTAGGTTTAACATTAAAATCTTCATAATACCTTGATTCTTAATTATTTTTTGTGGCATACATCCCTATTGTTGTTCCGGTAAATCCCCACGAATTGTCAGTAGATAAATAGTGTGCATCCACATCACCAATGAACAGTTCCGGTTCATTATCGCCCAATGAAAAAATAGAAATCCCATAACTTTCCCCTGGAATGTATTTTAAAAGTTATGGGGTTATCTTCACTATTAATTAAGGAAGCAGCCAGTACTTCTGTGTCTTCTCCTGATATTTTCTCAAGTGCGACTCTCTCTTTTTTACCATTTTTGCTGATTGACAGGAAATATTGATGCGCCTCATCTTTGAAAAGCAAAAGTCCGGCAGCATCATTGTCGTTCCCGGGATTAAAAAACAGTTTTGTGGAGCATTCAAACTTGTGGTGCTGGATCCGGCGAGAAACAAACGCAGGGGTTTTTCTTTCGGTAGTTTTTACGTCACTAAATTCGAGGGATAAAAATCCCAGATTTTCGGTAAGAGAATAAAGTTCATCAGCCGGGTTTCTTAATGTCATCCATTCGTATCCAAGATTAGCAGAGTTAAAATTATCTTTCATTTCAAAATTTCCAAAAGTGATGCTGTCTTTTCTCTCCATTCCCTTTTTCCTGACAATCATGGGAATTAATTCATTCCCTTGCGTCATGTAAGGGAAGCCATCATCAATCCATCTGAACGGCATCATAAATGTTTCACGCCCAAGGTTTTCAAATTCACCATCGATAGGGCGGCAAGCCCAAAAAACAGGCCACCACTTTCCGTTCTTATCTTCAATAATATCGGCATGACCTTCACTGGAGACAGGCATCCTCCTATTAGGGTCCAGATGTCTTTTTGTTAAAATGGGATTATCTTCCCATGGCTTAAACTTACCCATTGGAGAATCTCCTTTAAAAATAACCTCCCTATGATCTACGGAAGTACTCCCTTCAGCACAGATCAAAAAATATTTTCCGTTTATTTTGTAAAGGTGCGGGCCTTCAATCCAAACAGGTTTTTCTTCAATATTGACACCACCATTGACTAACATCTTACTTTCTCCTATGGTTTCTTCCTTCGCCACATCAAATTCATGTATTCTGATGGCACGATGACCTTCGTATAAAACATCTCCATCAGGAGCATCATTGAACACGATGTAAGCTTTCCCGTCATTATCAAAAAAGAAGGATGGATCAATTCCTTTAACTTCAGGCAACCAAACAGGATCTGACCATTCACCAAAAGGATCTCTTGTTTTGACAAAGAAGTTACCTTTCCTGATATTGGTAGTAATCATATAATAAGTTTCATTGTAAGAATTGTAACTAATCGCAGGTGCAAATATCCCCTCACTTACACGCTGACCATCTAAATCAAGTTGTGACTTTCGATCCAAAATATGTCCGGCTTGTCTCCAGTTAACCATATCCTTGCTATATAAAAGAGGCACACCCGGAAAGTATGAAAATGAAGAAGTGACCAAAAAATAATATTCCCCATCCGTACAAATGCTCGGATCGGAATACCAACCAGAAAGGATTGGGTTATAAAAATAATCCTCGCGGGGAAGAGGAATGTTCGTATAAAAGTTGTCTTGGCCTTTGTAGTTGAAATAATCGAAATTAGCAGCTGCTTTATCAGAAATAATTACTTTCGTTACCTCACAGTCAGTATCCGCAATATTGCATGCCCCAATAACTATAAACAACCCGCCAATAATGGCAGCCTTCATTAAAACAATTAATGTTTGTTGTATCATTTGCACCCCTTATTAAATAGAATTGTCAATTTGCAAACATGAATTTGCAAAATTTCATCAGCTTTAACATTTCAACACATTTCACAACAAAAGTAAATGAGACTTTTTTTAAGGTATTTTAATTTTAGATATACAAATTTAAATTTCAGACATTTTTTGCCTGCATGCTAAAATACTGATTCTAATCAGTGCTAAATGAAAAAAACAAAAATATAGGTGTTGGATATACACTTTTTAATTTCAGATATGAATTCCTAATTTCAGACACACAGGAAACAAGAATACTTCACAAATCAAACTATACCAATCACTTGGATAAAAACATAGAAACTGAGGATATAATTAAATCAACCCTATTATCACTGGAAAGATTTGTTAATTTCTGAAAACGAAGATTGGAAAAAAGTGACTTTTAAGGGTAGACGGATGTATTGCCCATTTAATATCGTGTATAAAACTGGCAAAAATTTCTACAATATGTAAACTTCTGAAAAAGCTAATTGCTTACTCTGTGAGAACTCCGTGAAACAGACCATAAAGAGTCAGATAAGTATTTAGACAGTCTTTTACAAAAATCACCTAGAGATGAGTCTTTGGGCCTTGAGCGTAACGCATCAAATGGTACTTTATGGAAGACACTATTTAGCATTCAAAATGTCTGATGGTAATTTTCCGTAAAACTTTTTAAACACTGTACTAAAATATCCAACACTTGAGAAACCTGCTTTCTCGCTAATTTCAGTAACAGTATACTCTCCAGATTGGAGTAACTCAAGTGCATAATTAAGCCGGACAGACTTAATAAAATCGGAAGGAGATTGATCTGTCAGTGATTTCACCTTTTTATAAAGTAAAGAAGAGCTAACATTCATCTCAAAAGCAAATTCATTTTTGCCAAATTTTGGATTTGAAATATTTGATCTCACTACGTCCAAAGCTTTTTTAACAAACTTATCATTGAGTTCATTCTCTATTATTGGACCGTTGCTTTCACGATTAATTAATTTCAGAGCTTTCTCCCGTATGGTTTTGCGATTCAAAACAATGGACTTAATCCTTCCGATCAGAAGGCTAATGTCGAAAGGTTTGGTTAAATACGCATCAGCACCTAGACCCAATCCGTGCAATTGTTCAGCTTTTTCAGTTAACGCGGTAAGCAAGATCAAAGGAATATGGGAAGTATCATACGTAGATTTAATTTTCTTGCACAATTCGAATCCATCCATTTCGGGCATCATTATATCCGAAATAACTATATCAGGAAATTTTTTTGTTATCAACTCCCATGCCTCTCTCCCGCCGGATGCAGAAGTCACATTAAACTCATCACTTAAAGAAAGTTCAAGAAAGTTTTTCAACTTTTCATTGTCTTCCACAATGAGAACGCTTAAACTCTTTTCTTTGCCGGTATTCTCTTTAATCACAATGGTATCCGATCCATTATCAGCTGCGATATGGGATTCAGATTCCCAAAAAACCTTTTCACTAACAGGATACCCCAAAAGTTTTCTTCGCAAAGGAATCTCAATTTTAAAAGTTGATCCTTCGTTTTCACGACTTAAACATTTAATGCTCCCACCATGCTTTTCCACATAATTCTTAACCATTAACAACCCGATTCCCGAACCAATAACTTCAGAATTAACTGCATTTTCACAACGATAGAATTCTTTAAAAAGTTGCTTTTGCCCTTTCTGACTTATTCCTATGCCATGATCTTTTACCGTCATTATCCATGTCTTCTTGTTGCAACAGAAATTGATAATTACCGTTCCCCCTTCGTGAGAGTATTTTATGGCATTTGATATTAAGTTATCCACAACTTTCTCTATCATCCCCGAATCTATAGCAGCGATACAAATTTGGCGCTCCGGGTAAAACAAAAGTTGAATGTTCTTTTTCTGCGCATACGTTTCAAACATCATTTTTCTTTGCCCTATCAAGTCAACTACATTTACAGTTTTGAGGTTCAATTGTTCCTTTCCCTTGTCAAACTTTTGAAAATCCAGAAGTTGTGTGGCGACTTTTGAAAGATTATTGATTTGTTCAACAGCCAGGTTTAAATAGTATTTTCCTTTATCAGATAATTTGGCTTCTTTACGGATTCCTTCAACCGGTCCGCTAATCAGCGTCAGAGAAGTACGGATTTCATGCGCAGTATTGGAAAAGAATCGTATTTTTTCCTCCGAATGCAATTGTTGAATCAAATTGATATGATACCTGAAAAAAAAGTAAAATATACCGACAATAAACAACGACCCAAGCATATAGAACCACCATGCTCCCCAGAAAGGCGGCTTGATTTTTATTCCTATGCTTCTTTCATCCATTATTTGGGACAAAGAATTATTATGTAGTCGTATCTTTAGCTCAAACTCACCACTTGGTAAATTGGCAAACGTGAGCAACCGGTTTGAAGTAGGAGCACTCCAGGCCTCATCAATACCTTCTATCTTCCACGAAAATTTTGATTCGGAGGCCGAAACGCCAATTGGTAACAACTCGAAAGTTACTGTGTTTTGATAATATGCCAGAGTAATTTCATTTAAACTGTCCACCGGTATTTTTAAATCAAAAATAGTACTGTCTCTTATTGTCTTACCGGATACTAAAATGTCCTGTAAAAATATTGTTCCTTCAGTTTCATGAGACTTAAGAAGGCTGGGATAAAACATGATAGCTCCATCATTGGTCCCCCATATCAATTTGCCATCACTCAACCGACATGACGCATCCTGATTAAACGAAGCATTTGCTAACGGAATAATGGAAGAATAGGTTAAAACATCCTCTTCTTCAGGATTAAAGCGACATAAACCACTCTCAGTTCCTAACCATAAATAGCCATCGGAATAAATAACACTGTTAATAAAATTGGAAGGCAAACCGGAATCTATAGTGTATTTCTTAATGATTCCTTTTCGCACGTTGTAACGAATAAGACCACCCCCACTGGTTGCACACCAAATTTCATTTTCACGAATCAAGATATCATGAATAATATAACCACCCAACAAGGTTTTTACTGTTCTATTTTGTTTATTTAACAAAACAAGACCGTAAGAACAACCTAACAGCATTTCTTCTGAATTGTACTCTCTGATCACATAAACAGGCTGAGCACCATACTCCTGAAATTCATCTACTTCCGTGTTGTAACGAATTACATTCTCAACAACACCAACAATCCATATGTCTCCCTTAGTATCCTCTGTAACATCGAAAATAAAATCGCCAAACCTATCCGACTGGCTTAACCGTTTTATTTCCTTGCCAGTATCGCCATCAAAAACAAAAATTCCCGACGACCAAGTTCCAGCCCATATATAGCCCCTAGTATCTTCATAAACGGAGAGAAAAACCCTTGCCTGTCCTGTTTCGTTTTCATAAAAAGACATCCATTTATCAGAACCTACATTCCATTTACTTATACCATTATTTGTTGCAAACCACAGATTACCGTTCCGATCCTCAAAAACATCATTTACCGTATTATTAACCAAAGAATTAGAACAATTGACCTGATGCTTTATTGGGGTTACCATTGACATAGATTGTTCGAAAAATGAAACGCCGCCACTGTATGTACAGACCCACACACGTTGATTCCTGTCGCTGTAGATATCATAAACACCGTTCCCGGAAAGAGAAGAAGGATTATCAACATCTTCACGATATACATTGAGTACTCGAGTACCTTCCCTGTTCAGTTCCCACAGACCCTGACCATCAAATCCCAGCATAACAGTACTATCGGTATTAGCCTCAATGGCAAGAATGGGATGATCGGGAAGTCTTTCAATATCGGCCTTTCTCATGATACTATCTATTGCATTGTAAAAAAACAAATCGCCAGAACTTGTACCAATCCAAAGATTCTTCATGTCTTTATCATAGAACAATTCAGACACTTTAAAAGAGTTAAGATCATCATTCTTACACAATCTTCTCTTCTTACCGTTTTTGCTGTCCATTTCCCAAATTCCATCACCTCTTCCTAAAAATATCATATCTCGATTACTTTCATTCCATTCTATATGCTGCTCATTTATTTCTCTTTTAGTCAGTAATATTAGTTTACCCTCATTCGTATATTTATATAATCCTAAAGAAGATGCGATGAAATAAGTCCCGTTCCCATCAACCAAGACGTTTTGAACCACAACATGTGTGCTATTCATTATCTGTCTAATATCACAAACAAGATTAAATTCATCATATAAGGGGTCATATTGAAAAAACTGACCATTATTAGTATAAGCAATCAACTGGGAATTCTCATATATCAAATTAACAGTAAGAACATCAGTAGTAACATACGGCAAAAGATATTTACGGTGATCGTCCTTCGTTAACCTCAAAATCCCGGTCTTCGAGGAAATCCAAATAAAGCCTTTGTCATCTTTAGTTACAGAATTGGCTCCGCGAAGCGAGGTCCCGTATAGATTATTAATATTGTAAAATATTCTATTCTCGGGACTTGCAATAGAAAAATTTGAAAATGTGCACACCAAAATTGCAACACAAGTAAATATTTTAATTTTCCTGTTTATGGCTTTCATACGTAAAAAATTTAATCTTTAAGGTCTAATGGGACTCGCATGTAAGGATTTACAGGTTATCTATAAAAGGTTGTCTTGCCAAACCTTTTATCTTAAATCTAAAAAATGTTAAATTAAGTTTTGCCACGTTCGTTCTAACATTAAACTAATTCGTGTCTATCCATAAAGTGCTATTTCCCGTGTTACACTAGTCCGAAAATTACTCATTTACGATGGTATACTACGTATTTTCGAACTTCGCAAGCCTTGTAAATGACAATCTCTGAACAAACACACATATTGTGAAAATTTTCCGAATTTATAAACACGCACTAACTCGCAAGAAACGAAAAGCCAATCATCCATAATCGAAATCGAGAGAAAGTGAAAACGCATATAACAAAGATGAATACATATTCTTGTTCCCTTAAAGAAACGACAAGTAATCACCACCCTACTCATGATTGTGTTATCCTGAATACTCGTTTCATTAAATGTGTTCAAAAATATTAAATTCTGTTTGCATTCTCAATTTAAAAAAGAGGTTCATCACAAAAATGCGTACCTGAAATAAAAATAAGGTGTTAAAAAAAATGTCACTGTTATCCGAAGGTCTTAATTTTAAAAAGCCCGAAGAATCGAATATTTTTGTTTTCACCCAAAAACAATACAAATATGGAACTCTTCAGGCGAAACAAAAATACCAACAATCCGGTAATTCGACAAATCTTAGATTTAGTTCCTCGCTGGCTATTTGACAATTGCACCAACACTTACAAAACCGATAAAGGTTGCAGGTATCCACCCCACCAACCCCGTCTTCCTGTCATGAAAGTGGCTATTACCTTTGTCACAAAAAAATCATGAAACACAGAAAATCTTTGAACCGTAGCATGCTTGAGCATGTGGTTCTACAGCAGGCAAGCGGTAAGACAATAGGAAGTTACGCTAAACAAATTGGAATAACAGCTCGGAAATGCAATACTGGGTAAGCAAATACAAAGCCCTTGAAAAGACTCAAAGAACAGAAAGCGACTCGGGCTTAAAGTTTATTAATCTTGGCTCATTCGATATTCAGGAACCCATAGTGGATTCTTTCGCCCTGGCAGTATCTTCGGCACCAACGCCGGAACCATCGCAACAAGATAAGCGATTGCCCCAAATGACACTGACTTTTCCCAATGGCATGTGCCTGAAAATTTACTAACCCATGATAGGACTAAGTGCGAACTTACAGTACTATTTGTGCTGCAATCCGGTGGATATGCGTAATGGTTTTGACGGACTTGCCGGAATTGTACGTAATGTACTGAATCAGGATCCTGTAAGTGGTCCCGTCTTTATCTTTATCAATCGTGCCGGAACGCACATCAAACTCTTGTATTGGGACGGAGATGGTTTTGCCATGTTTTACAAACGCCTGGAACGAGGCAGGTACTCTGTTGACCGGGGGAATAAACCGGCACCATCACGACTTATTACCCGGGAAGAGTTGATGATGATTTTGGAAGATCTTTCCTTTAAAGATTTAAAACGAAAAAGGAGATTTAAAATCAGCTGATTTATGTTGTTAAATAATTGAAAAATATAGCTTTAAAACTTTGTAGGTCAAATATTTAATGCTATATTTGTGTATGAAAAAACAGCACCAATCAAATATCCAAAACACTGCTCAACTACAGGCCAGAATATCGGCTCTGGAAGCGATACTTCTGGAGAAAGAAGCTGTTATTTCAGAAAAAAACTCTCTCATTGAGAAGCTTAATCAGGATGTAGAGTATTTGGCTTTTCAGAACGACCAAATGCGTCGTTTAATATTCGGTTCCAAACGAGAACGTTTCATTCCTGAAGTTCATCCCGATCAACTAACCTTGTCCTTTGAAGAAGAAGTGGCTGCTGTTTTCAAGACCATTAAAGAAGAGCAGGAGAAGATTCGTGTTGAATATCAGCGCAGGAAGGTCAGAAAAGAGCACCCCGGACGCATGCTGTTACCTGATCATTTGCCTGTCAATGAGATCATCCTAGAGCCCGAACAAGACACCACCGGAATGGTATGTATTGGTCAGGAGATTACTGAAGAGTTGGATTATACCCCTGCCAGATTGTTCAAAAATCGCTATATCCGGAATAAATATATTACCAAAGAGGACGAAAAAGCTAATCAAAAACAAGTCATTGCACCTTTAAACCGACCTCTTCATAAATGTATTGCCAGTGCCAATCTGCTGGCAATGATTTTTACCAATAAATATATTTACCACTTACCGGTTTATCGAACTCGCCAGATGCTCAATCAGATGGGGGTTACCATTCCGGAATCCACATTGGAATCCTGGATAAAGCTTGGTGCCAACTTATTACGACCATTATATGGGGTGCATCGACTTTATGTTTTCAGGGAAATTTATCAAATGATCGATGAATCGCCAATAAAAGTACAGGATCGAAGCAAAAAAGGAACATGTCACAAAGGGTACATGTGGGTTCGTTATGCCCCATTGTCCAAAAGTGTGTTGTTTGAATATTATAAGAGCCGGTCGGCCAATGGCCCCATCGATGACTTGAGTTCTTTTCGGGGCTTTGTACAAACTGACGGTTACAGCGGTTATACTTTCCTTGCAGGAAAAGCCGGGTTGACTCATTTATCATGTTGGGCTCATGCCAGGCGGTATTTTGAAGCTGCATTGAAAAACGATAAAGAACGAGCCTCTCATGTGCTTAGTCTGATTCAGCTTCTTTATGCCATTGAAGCCATTGCACGGGAACAAAATTTATCTCATGAGCAAAGGCATGCCCTGAGGCTCGAAAAATCACTGCCGGTAATCAACGAAATAAGGACATATATCAACAAACACAAAGGCTCTGTTATGCCAAGAAATCCTCTGGGCAAAGCTTTTGAATATTGCAAAAACAGATAGACAAGTCTGCAGAACTATCTAACCAATGGAATGCCGGAGATAGACAGCGACCCAGTGGAGAACGCCATTCGTCCTCTGGCTTTGGGACGAAAGAACTATCTGTTCGCCGGCTCACATGACGCTGCCAAAAATATCGCTATGTTCTACAGCTTCTTCGGCACTTGCATGAAACTTGAAATCGACCCTCAAAAGTGGTTGAAGTACGTGATGGAATACATTCACACCACTCCTTCCGAAAATTTCAAAGAACTTTTGCCGCAATTTATTGATAAAAGTGTACTCCTGAAATAAGCGTTTGCTCGGACGGATACTTTTAGACAGGACTTAACTATTCATTACAATACTCTACGAGTTGAGTAAGCCCTTTGCCTGGTTTCGGTTTTAGTTTGTTATTCTTCGCATACTCTTCAATATCCCGTTTGTAGTATTTTAATACTTGATAAACATCATTTTTTCTTTGTGCAATTTCAGGTAAACCATCTTCTATGGCAATTAAGTATTTATCATCACTTCTTTCAAATCGATCCGGCTCACCATCCTTGAACCCAATTGGTTTTGTTGCAGGTTTAAAAACAACTTCATACTTTTTATATAATCGAACCGAACCATCAACTAGCAATTCCAAAACGCCTCGTTTTTTCTCTTTACCATCAAAATATTCACGAATGACAAAAAGATGATCCCCGAAATCAAAATTAATATTCTGTGTAGGATCAATTTCCAGAATTACTTCCTCTTTATGCATAAATTGAATCCTGTCTCGATATATATCATATCGCAACGGAATATCTTCAATTTGCACACTGTCATTTATTATGGCCGTTCCTTTAACAAACACTTCATCCAGAAAGGGAGTACCTTCAATGCTATGGTACGTTGCATAAATTTCTTGCAATTCATGTTTCTTTTCATAATTGTATCGATCTAAAAAAGAGTTTAAGTCAACCTCAGGAATTACCTGAGAAAATCCAGTCTGCCAATAACAGATAAAAATGAAAAAAAATAATGGGAATTTCATAAATCATTCAATCTAAATATTTGCAAATCAAAATATATTTAACATAATCAAATATAATTAATTGTTGCCAATAGCTCTTTTAATCTCAGATAATGAATGTTTAAAAACAGATATTTTTTGTAATAATTGATCGTTTCTAAGAGATTAGGTCAGTCATTTGCAATCAATTGTATTGTCTATTGGAATTCAGGATTTCAATATCAGACAACATCTTGCATTTAAAAATCGAATGGTTCACTTTCTCGGGTAACTTGAATATTCTACTTCTGGTGGTCTCCGGCATTATCCGCACAAACAATCTATTCTTCCTGATAAAATTTGCTTATTAAGGTTTAATAGAACTCGCATACAAGGCTTTATTCATACTTTTGTTGCAGAAAAACTTGAAATACTTGCTTCGTCAGCTTATCAAGAACCCCTTTTTATAAAATTCCATTTTTGTTTTCAGACATTTTTCTTTCGTTTTCAAACACGCATCATCCACGCCCCTAAAAAATAAATAACCGGAAAAACTTCTAATTCCTATTATAATAAACTTTCAGGCCAATCGAGATGCATCAGAAATAATTTATTCGACATCTTCTTCAAAAAAAAAAATCAAATATCTCATTTCTATATGATTTTATCCATTATCCAAAACAAAAATTAAAGGCAAATCCTACTTTTGATTAGTGAATTCTTAATCTTTTTTATGCTTTTTTTTAAAATTTAAGTCGAAATATAAGATCACGATTATCAGTTACCAGATTTATCAACCAAACACATACATATACAATTAAAATTTTCATTTTAAACCTAAATTTTATGAAAAAAATGATTTGTTTAAAAATGGGAAAAGAAATATTGTTATCCACAATATTTCTTTTATTATTTAGTTTTGGCTTGGTAGGTCAAAATATTAAAATTTCTGGTACCGTTAGCGATAATACAGGACAACCGCTTCCGGGAGTGAATATTGTTATTGAAGGTACATTCACCGGTACAATTACCGATGTAAATGGTAAATATTCACTTGAAGCCCCTCCCGATGACACGCTTGAATTTAATTTTATTGGTTTTGCATCTCAGACTATACAGATTGATGGAAGAAGTGAAATCAATGTTGTTTTAGAATCAACCGATGTTAATTTGCAAGAAGTTGTAGTTGTTGGTTACGGAACACAAAGGAGAGAGAATTTAACGGGCGCAGTAACTGATGTACGTGCCGAGCGAATGGAAAACAAACCAGTCAGCAGCCTTTCATCAGCATTGCAAGGTGAAGCAGCAGGTGTATCCATCGTAAATAGTGGAGGCCCCGGTCAGGAACCAGTTGTACGAATCAGGGGAGTAGGCTCCGTCAATTTATCATCGGATCCTTTATATGTGGTAGACGGAATGCCTGTAGGAAGCATTGAAGGTCTTGACCCCAATTCCATACAATCAGTTTCCATACTCAAAGATGCATCATCAGCTGCTATATATGGTTCTCGTGCTGCCAATGGTGTACTTCTCATTACAACAAAAAAAGGAAATCGTGATGAAGATATTTCCATCAATGTAGATGCATCCAGAGGAACGCAGCAAATGTGGAAAACCTTGGATTTGATGAACAGGGAGCAATATATGGATTTTGCCACAGAATATTTGACAAACGCGGGATCTGAGTTACCCGAAAGATTTTCGAATATAAACGACCCGATTTATCCGGGAGCAACACAAACTTTTGCCGAAACCGATACCGACTGGCAGGATGAATTGTTTCGTAGTGCGCCTATATCAAAGATCAACGTTGACCTTGCTGGTGGAACTGAAAAATTCCGTTTTTTCACCTCTTATGGTTTCATAGATCAGGAAGGAATAATGGCGGGTACAAATTACAAGCGTCATAGCGCAACGTTGAATACCGAATTTAAGATTAATAATTTCCTGACTATTGGGGAAAGTATCACAGGATCTTACGGCATTAGAAACAACGAAAAAGAATCTGGAGGCCGTACTATGATAAAACATATTGTCAATCAGATACCATATATACCCGCTCGTGTTCCCAAAGGCACCGAAGGTTATGAACATGGTTACCGTACCACAGCACCGGTTGACGATTCCGACCCTGAAAATCCGTTAAGAATAGCTGAACAAGATAAGAATATTTACAAAAGGGCTAATATTATCGGTAATGCTTATGCCGAAATATCTTTTACCGACTGGTTAACGTTTAAGTCCGTTTTCGGTATGGAGTACACAGGTGATCAGACAATTATTGACAACCCCCAATATAAAGATGATTACAATGAAAGGGAGTTTCATGAACTGGAAGATGACCGATTTAAATTCTATTCCAGAATTTATACAAATCAACTGACATTTGACAAGAGCTTCAATAAACATAACATCAATGCAGTTGCAGTAGTTGAAGAACAAATCACAGAAGGCACCCGACTCATCGGCAGAGGAGATCACACAACCAATCTGCTAAACCAACTGGATGGCTCCCAAAATCAATCAGTTGCAGGAAATCTTGATGAAACAACTCTTATTTCCTACACAGGAAGAATTAACTATTCGTATGCTGATAAGTATTTGTTAAGTGCTTCTTTCCGTAGAGATGGTTCGTCAAAATTTGCACCAGGGAATAAGTGGGGTAACTTCCCCGGGGCTTCAATAGGGTGGGTATTAAGCAAAGAAAGCTTTATGCAAAATGTCGATTTTATATCGAACCTTAAACTACGGGCCAGTTACGGAAAGGTTGGAAATAATAACGTTGGTTCATATGCCTGGCAATCCATAATTTCTCAAAACACCTGGGCAGTTTTTAATGACGACGCAGAAAGTAACCCTGGCGCATACTATGGAAGCCTTCCAAACGAAGAATTGGAATGGGAAATTACCACGATGCAAAACATTGGTTTTGATTTATCCTTAATGGAATATTCTGTCACCTTTTCTGCTGAATACTTCAAGAGAGATGTTAATAACCTGCTTATACAAAAAAACCTTCCTGCATCACTTGGATACATCGATAATCCTTGGACAAATGTAGGTGGCATGGAAAACTCGGGCCTTGAATTCAATGCAGGGTATCACAAACGAAAAGGCGAATTTCATTTCTCAGTGACTGCCAACCTTGGAACCATTAAAAATGAAGTAACTGACCTGGATGGTAAAACTTATGATGCGGAGGCTGTTACTTCCGACTATGGTGGAGGTACTATAACCCGGACACAAGAGGGAGAATCCATTCAGAGCTTCTATGGCTACGTGGTTGACGGTATTTTCCAGTCTCAAAGTGAAATTGATGCATTAAATCAAACTGCAGAACAGCAATTTAATGCCGGAAATGTTAATAAACAATACTACCAAAACGATGCGACCTCTCCCGGGGATATAAAATTTAAGGATTTGGATGGTAACGGGATTGTTGACGAAAATGACCGTACCATAATAGGCAATTATTTGCCTGATTTCAGTTATGGCATAAATTTCTCGGGCTCATACAAAAACTTTGATGTTTCGATGCAGATACAAGGTGTATATGGCAATGAGATTTATTGCGGAACAAAAGTCCTGACGCAGGGCATGATGCGGTTGTTTAACCAAGATGTAGCCGTTCTGGATGCGTGGACCCCGGAAAATACAGACACTAACATTCCCCGTGCTGTAAATGCTGATCCGAATAACAATGCTCGCACTTCTACCCGATTCATTGAAGACGGATCGTATATGAGGATTAAGAACCTAACCGTCGGTTATAATTTTTCCGACAATGTTCTGGCCAGCATATCAGGGAACTCTATCAAAGGGCTTAAGCTATATTTTACAGCACAAAACCTTCTGACCTTAACCGACTACTATGGTTATGATCCGGAAATTGCCTCACGGGATGATAATACACTGCTTCATGGAGCCGACTTTGGACAGTATCCTCAACCACGAACCTTCCTGTTTGGAGTTAAGGCAACTTTTTAATAGTAAATGAACACTTTAAATACAAAAATTATGAAATTAAAATATATTATATCGATTCTATTTGCAGGGTTACTGTTTTTTTCATCCTGCGAAGAAGATGGTCTTACTAAAACTAATCCTAACGGGTTTACCACCAGCTCGTATTATCAAAATGGACTTCATTTAGAGAAAGCAACGAATGCAATTTATGGTCAATTCACCGGTTCGGACCTTTATGGACGGATGATGGCTTATTTATCTCGCTGTCGTTCTGATGAACATGCATCAGGAGGTCCTCAGCTGGAAGTTCATAATGCTAAACTACTGAATGGCACTTACGACAACACAATTTTTACCCTCACAGCTCCCTGGCAAGGATGGTACCGTTTAATTCACCGCGCCAATGCTGTAATAGAGTTTGGCCCGGAAATCGAAGATCCGACACTGGATCCCGATATAAAGGCGCACCGTATAGCCGAAGCAAAATTTCTAAGGGCATTTGCCTATTTCTACCTCGTGGTTTACTGGGGAGATGTACCTCTTTATACAGAAACTGTTAAAACCCCGGATGGAGAAAAAGCAACTTCTCCTGAATCAGAGATTTATACACTTATGGAGAACGATTTAGGTGAAATCATCCCCATTTTAAATGTAAAGCACGACGATGCCAACCTTGGCCGGGCAACCAAAGGAGCAGCCCAATTATTACTTGCCAGAGTTTTAATGCATCAAGGAAAATATGGTGAAGCACGTGCTGTTCTGCTCGACATTTATAATAATGGCCCATACGAACTGGTTGATAACTATTCAGATAATTTTCAGGAAGAAACTGAATACAACGAGGAATCCATATTCGAAATAGGGTTTACCGGAAACAACTTTAACTGGTGGGCCGATGGTAACGGTGATTCACCAGGGGACAAAGGCCATGTAATGTTTCAGGACGTAAGCCCGACAGGATGGAGAAATTTAGTCCCTTCAGACAAACTTATAAATGATTTTGAGCGTGTATCTGATGGTGATGCAAAAGATGACCCCCGGTTAGCCGAAACGGTGATATTTGAAGGCGACACCTACGGGCCTGAGGACGAGTTTTCCTTGACTGAGTCGGCATTCGGTTGGTATAAATATTCACCTATGTATAAATTAAATCCAGGGGGATACTATATTTCTACCATTAACTACAGGAATATGCGTTTTGCCGAGGTACTCATAAAACTGGCTGAATGTGAAAATGAGGTTGGTACGCCTGAGAACGCCATTGATTATTTAAATGAAATAAGAAACCGTCCAAGTGTGGATATGCCTGATTATCCGACAAGTAATTATCCTTGCGACTCAAAAGACGAAATTTACAGAGCTATAATGCATGAGTCGCTGGTAGAGTTTTCTAATGAATTGTTAAGATCTGTTGAATTGGCTCGTTGGAGGAAAAATGGTAAGTTCTCTGCGCTAAACCCGGAGCCTATTGAATATATCGCAAACAACCCCAACAAAGATATATTACCTATTCCAAGCAACGAAACTAATAATAACTCAAAAATTAATGATTAACTAATTTTTTATAATCTAAAGGTTCTCTGAACCACACCCAAACATAAATGTAAGAGGCTGTTTCCGTTTAGAGCCAGCCTCTTTTTAATTTACGGAGTTACCCGAATCAGGCACGAAGTTTTTTGAAAGGCTACATTTAGTGTTTGTTTATAAACTCGCAAAAATTTCTTCAATATGTATGTCTATTCAGAAAGTACCGGTTGCAAGGCTTGCGAAGCTGCCAAAAACGGAGTTTACTTTACGCAAATGAGATTTTTAGGGGCAAACGTAACAGAGCAAATGGTACTTTATGGACAAATAGAGTGTAAAATAAACTCTGTCCATAAACTAATAAATCTTAATATTGCAGTTTATGACAGACAAGAAAAAAGAGACA
>NZ_JBQTGH010000020.1:0-40455 GCF_052400625.1 Thermophagus sp. OGC60D27 | reverse complement strand
ATCCCCTTTATATCAATAACTACTTTTTCAAAGAAATTTTATCCTTCGAAGTTATTAGACTTTTGTCAGGCTATTTTCTACATTAACCAATGATTGTCTCGCCTCATTTCTCAGCTTGCTTCGGTCTGAACCGAATGCCAAGAATAGTTTCTAATTATAGTCCGCCACCGATCATTTCAGAGAACTATATTGATCGTAAGAAATATTGACTCCCGTCCTATTTGACTACGAAGCAAAACTTCAATTCAATGTATAAGGTTATAAATATACTTACTAAAAAACGTATCAGGAAACACCGCCCCCATTACCTATAGAGATAACGAGAAGAAATGAGGACATCAATCAGCCCCATTCCAACGATATTAGTCTTGGTTGCTTTCTTCGTCTTCTGTTTCGCTCTCCTTTTTAAAGTCATCAATACTTTCAGCGGTAATAATATCTTTATCTTTTAAAAGATTAAACCAAGTAAACACTTTCTTGATATCAGAGACATAAACTCTTTCCTCATCATACTCGGGCAACGCCTCTTTGAAGGCCTTTTTTAATTCATTGGAAGAAGCTTTTTTGGGATCAACCTCCACCTGTTTTTCAAAAATAGAAGCAAAAACATTGGCCAATTTCACATCACCATCAATAGTGAAAATAGAAATATCTTCCAACGAGCTAATCTTTGAAGTGGCATAGGCAGGCATGCGCTTACCATCCAGCAACGATTCCACAATAATGCTGTTTTTAGCATTGGTAATCAACTTATAAAGACCGGGTTTCCCGGAAATAGCAAGGATTCCTTTTAACATCTTATTTCATTTTTAGTTTGGAGCGACAAAAATAATATAAACCTGTAATTGGCCTTCAGTTTACCCCAATAAAATAAAGTCAACAACCGAAGTATTTTATCCATGATCATCATTAGCGCTCACTTTCGTCAGCTAATACCACGCTCCTTTTTAATTTTGCTGTATGCCTCGTTGACTTTAGCAAATTTTTCATTGGCCGCTTTTTGGAATTCCGGACCAAGATGGCTGACTTTATCGGGATGAAACCTGAGTGCCATTTTTCGATAGGCTTTTTTAACCTCTTCATTAGAGGCAGAAGGGGATATTTCCAATATTTTATACGCCGCCTCCAAATTGTCATAAAACATATTCAGGACAGCCTGATAGTCGGAATTGGAAATACCCAACAAATCAGAAATCCGATGAATGGTGTTGATCTCTGAGGAGTCCAGCAAGCCATCGGACAGTCCCAATCCGAACAACAAATGCAGAAGCTGAACCCGACTATCGTAATTAATATTAATACGAATTTGATGACACACCTCTGTGAGCGGAATTTCTTTATTGGTTAAGTCTCTGAGTAATATCAAAGCCTCTCCGGCTTTTTCCGTTCCCAGGAGATTTTTCAGATAATTTTTAACGTAATCTAGTTCTGAACGTAATATTTTACCATCAGATTTCATCACTGCCGCCATCAGGACAAGCAGCGATACAACAAAACCATCCCTGGTGGAACCATATCCGGCAGTTCTGTTTACCGTATCTCCGGTGGTAGCATTTTCTGCCTGTCGTCCCAAAAACATACCAATTAATGCACCGACAGGTCCCAATAGCCACCATCCCAAACCAAATCCTATAAGTGATCCTAAAAAACCCATTACTTTAATAATTGAAAATGAACATTTAAAACTTGAGGCACAACCAACTGGTTATCATCAGCAACAATCTCATAATCAGCCAAAGGACGCCTTTCATGATCGGTCCACTGATGTTCCATCCGCTTGCGAACTTGTTCAGCGGTTACTCGGTCACGTTTGGTAACCCTGGCGATTCTAACCCTTTCCGAAGCACTGACCAATACAACTTTGTCAAGGAATTGATGTCCTCCTCCTTCCAACAAAACAGCTGCTTCCTCAATCACGTATGGTGCATTCTGTTTTTCTGACCACCGAATAAAATCATCACGTACCACAGGATGAACCATTTCATTCACCTTTGCAATCAATTTGCGATCCTCAAAGATCATTCTGGCAACATGCGATTTATTTAATTTTCCATCAGTGAAAGACTCTTCGCCAAACAAATTCCTATACCCATCCACCAGAAGCGGATGTTGCTCTATTAACCTCCGGGCTTCAGCATCGGCATAATAAACCGGCACCCCCAAAGATTCAAAGATTCTGCAAACAGTGGTTTTCCCACTTCCTATGCCACCAGTAACACCAATCTTCAGCAAAACTATCGCTTTTTTTCGATTAAATAATCCACAAAAATAGGAGAAAAACTAAGAGATTCAATGTTTACCGGTGCTTTATCCAGCCGTACTTTTAAACGATCCGGTCTATCATCATGAAGCACCGGTGAAGCATCCACCACTGCACGAAATTGTGATTCATCAATTGTACCATACTTGCTGATTCCAACCCGGAAGGAGACCTGAATCTCGGAAGGGAAAGTTTTTATCCTCAGGGTATCCGGCAAACCATAGATTCTTAAAGGGATCTTTAGATTCAGTTCTGTAAATGGTTCGACAGGGATGGTCGCCATCACCCTTTTTTCTGAGGACTTAACACGGGAAGGAATAACCAATGGAACACTTGTGGTTACAGAATCGGAAAGACCTTGAATGGATATTTTACGCGTTTCCACATACCGGATAGTATCGACAACGGATTTGGGGCCTGATATTTTCACAGAATCAGGGTCCAGAATAATTGGGCCGGCCTGTAAATATTGTTTTTCAAATCCTATCTCTGCAGAGATGCGGACAGGTACCATGGCATTTCCTTTTTCGGCCAAGGGGACAAATAAAGTATCCGGATGAATCTCTATCAATTCCATTCCCTGAGAAAGCTGGCCAACAATCTTGTTTTGTTCTCCGGAGGTAAGGGTATAAACCCCCTCTCCTGACGCGGATTTCAGAGGTTGCATATCGGAGACACTAAAAGTAAGAGGCAGAAAAGCATTACTTAATTGATAACGGAGGATAACAAACCCCACAGCCCGAACCTTTACTTCTATCCTACTTTTAAAATCATTGGGTAGCATTTTGTCCTCAGGCAGGTCGACAAATTTTACCGGATAGCTGAGTGTGGCTGTATATTCCTTTCGCAAGGCATTCAAAAACCAGAATCCGGTCGATATAACCAGGAAAATCAGAAAAATCAGCATATTTTTATCATGGCGAAATTGGTCGAACCACATCCGGATGCTTCCTAAGATCTTCTGATAACTAATATGAAATCTTTTTTCCCCCATTAAAATAACATTCAATCAAATACTCTAGTTAAAATGCCTGGCAAAAATGGCTTCCGACCGACCCATTGAAAAACCCGGATATAAAAAAAGCCAATGATTTACAAAAATAATCATTGGCCAACTAATACAAAATTATTTTAAATCTAGATAGCTTTGGAAATTATTTTTTTACGGCATCCGACATATCCATAATAATTCCTGCTTTATCTACCTTAATATTTACATTCGTAGCAATTTCAACAACCACATAATTCTCTTTAACTTCGGCTACTTTGCCATAAATACCTCCAGTGGTCACAACTTTGTCACCTTTTTTCAGGCTTTCCCGATATTTTCTCAGTTCTTTTTGTCTTTTTACTTGAGGGCGAATCATAAAAAAATAAAACACCACAATAATTAGAATAAAAGGCAATAATTGCATTAGCATGCCAGGTCTTTCGGCAGCTGCAGCCTGTAAAAATAAGCTCATCATAATTCTTTCAATTTTAATTCAAAAATATATTAATTCGCAATATAAGCAATTAATTAGTTACCTGAGCTACCAACGATAAAAGAATGGGACTTTTCAATCCCTTAAAATAGACACTTACCTGCTGAAACTGGGCTCCATATTTTCCGGTACTGTCAAAAATCACCTCTACAAATCCTGAATCTCCAGGCATGACCGGCTTTTGGGTATATTTTGCCACCGTGCAACCGCAGCCGGTTTGTACTTTTGTAATAACCAGAGGAGCTTCACCTACATTCTTAAACCCAAACCGTGCACCGGCTTCTTCACCTCTTTTCAAGGTTCCCAAATTTCGCTCTACAGTCCCAAACACCGGTTTTCCCAATTGCTCTTCCCGATTCGACAGAGCATTCTCCACATCGCTCCTATTCTGCTTTGACTCATTTGGTCCAAAGCATCCGGTCAGCAATAAAACACCGCCTACAAGCATTAAAACATTTACCAATCTCAATGATAAGTGTTTCATCAGTATAAAGTTTAACTAATTTATTGGTCTGATGGAACTCACATGAACGAGATTTTCACATACTCTTTTGCGGCAATCTCTCATTACCATGCTGTAAAAATGAAATTTAATTAAATCCCCATCTCGCTTCTGCCTGTGCACTATATAGATTCATATTGCGACAAACGAAAATTGGTCATGCTCGTTTCATCCGGGAAAAGTGTATCCCGTTATTTGGTCCGGAACCTCTCCTGAATACCAACGAAAGGCATAAAGAACTCTAATGGCGAAGGGACTAATTCTTCCAATACCATCAGAAAAGGTGTCCACGATGCCTTTCCATGTCCGAATCAATATGTCTAATCCTCAGAGGTCAGCTTTTCCAGCTGATTCTCCTTTTTCAGGTAGTTAATTATTTTATCGAGAATGCCATTTATAAACGTTCCACTTTTGGGAGTAGAATAATGTTTGGCAATTTCAATATATTCATTAAGGGTTACTTTTACCGGAATTTCCGGAAATTCCAAAAACTCGGTAATAGCAATCTCCATTAATACAATATCAAGGTTTGCCACCCGATCAAGGTCCCAATTTCGTGAAAATTTCTTTATCAATGCTTTATAGTCGGAATGATTCAAGATGGTTTTCCGAAATAAGGTTTTCACAAAATCACGGTCCTGTTCATCTTTAAATTCTTTCTGCAGAGATTGCTCTTCACCCTTTTCTTCCTCAAAATCTTTAATGGTTTTAACCACAATACTCACCACAAATTCCGCTTCATCATTCCAAAATATACTCTCTTCTTCACATAAAGCATACAATGGCAGGTACTGTCCTATCACTTTCTCATAGAGCTTAGCAATAAATTTACGATCAGCATCATAGGAGTTATCTTCCGACTCCATGTATTGTTGATACAATTCCGATTCGCGGATACATTTGAAAACATCCCTGACAAATTTCTCATTGTTCTTCCAGGAAACACCGGTTGCGTCAATATACTTCAATAACTGACGATTTTCGTGCAGCTGCTGAATAACCTTATTATTGACAAATTTCCGATTGGGGTTCAAATCCTCGTAAGAAGGTCTTTTCTTGTTCAACCCGATTTCAATACGTTTTTCGGCAAGATCACGAACATCGAGGATTAACAACAAAAGCAAATGATAAAGTTCATGGGATTTGGAAATACTGTGAAACAGTTCATTTTCGGCTTCCCGGAGGGTTGAGTCACCCCCTCTGAAATGACCGTAAACCGTTTGCATCACTTTCACACGGAGCAATCTTCTACTAAGCATTCGTTAAAGAACTTTTATGACTTCAGATAATTTATACCTCACAAAAGTAGATCTTTTTTTATTTCCTACAAGAAAGCCTGCGGCAAAAATCATTGATCTGCTTAATAAATGATATCCTCCCACTGGAAGAGTGGTCTGCAGACAAAAAATAGCCACAGCCAACAACAGATTATAAAGATAAGAAATTCACCACATCTTAATATAATATTCAGACAAATCTGCCAAAAATCATCATTTGTCGTTAAATAGTTTAAATTTTAGAATAATTCTGTAAACAATTATTGGTTATTTTGAAAAATTATTGCCATTTTTGAGCGGGAGAAACACGTAGTTTTCTTACTCAAAAATTTATTATAAGATGGAAGGATTTGACAAAAAAGATGGAATGGAAAAAAAGCGAAATGAAAGGGAAGACATCTTTTCAAAAGTTGTAAGGGCAGGTAAGCGTACTTATTTTTTTGATGTAAAAGCAACTCGAAAAGATGATTATTACCTGACCATTACCGAAAGTAAAAAGCGCTTCGAAGAAGACGGCCGTTTTCACTTCGAGAAGCACAAACTCTTTCTATACAAAGAGGATTTTGAAAAGTTTTCCAATGGTCTCAAGGAAGTCATTGATTTTATTCAGGCCGAGCAAGGGGTATATGAAAGCAGCATGGCTGACCAAGGATCTCAGTCCAGCACTGACGAAGCCCTTTCTACGGCGGAATATACCAATGTAGACTTTGAAGACCTTAACCAGGAGTAATGGTCGATAAGAATTGTTTTTCGAAAAAAATGGGACTGGAAAAATTCCAGCCCCGTTTTTTTTTACATTTTAGAGGTTTTATTGAAGAGAACTTTGATCGGCACTGTTGCCAACGTTTCTTTTTTCAATTTTTTTGAGAATCTCCCCAAGTTCAAAAAAGGTTAGCTTTTTAACATTGGTAAGGACAAAGTCGCGGCGGAGTCCTCCTCCCAGCAAATTGGCTTCTTCAATCGCCATTTTCACTTTCTCATTTAGGGAAACATCAATCGGAACAAGCCCCCAAAAGGTCACAAATTGTCCTGAAAAGGCAATAAACTCCAGCTTTCCATTAAACTTTTCGAACATGTACTCCACTTCCCCGGAGATCACATGTTGACGTGTTTGATCAAAATCACGACCATCCTTCGAAAAAAAGGCACCAAAGAAACGTAATTTTTGTCCTCTTCCCCCTAATCCGGTAGAGATAAACATGGGGGGATGATCCAGCATCGAAGCCTGGAATATTAGTTTACATTCCTGAAGTGCCAGATATGTCCAATCTTCCAAACCTTTGTCAGGATTCTCGTAATAACTTTGAAGGGTACGGATTGCATCCGGTGTGCCTATTGAGGCAAGGGCTGCCAACCGTTTTCGCTTACTTTGTTTGGAAGCGTTTTCGTCCCATAATTCATATTTGCCGGAACTCACCAACTCGGGACGCAGCTCTTTTTTCACCTCCTTCGACATTCTCATGTACGCCATTTGGGTGTCAAGAGATACTTCACGCTCCATGACCTGAATTTCTCCCCCATTTTCTCTGACAACTTTTTGAAAATCTTCAAACGTTCCTGAAAAATCCATGGCGTTCCTTTATTTTATTTTTGCTAGACCTATCAATTATCTTACCAAATTCCTTCCCCAATCCATGCTCATAATCGTTGAAGCCAGCTCTTCCTTGTACGGCAGATTACTTTTTATAACCCGATTGAACTATATTATTCTACAATATATGAATAGATTCTTAAACAAGAATTATTTTATAAACCACTTACCATCTATTCATAAAAGAAAAATTCCACCAACAAATGAATTTTCTTTTTCTCATACGTTCAAAAACCTTTTATCCCCCCAAAGGCAATCTTTGTCATGACCAATAAATAGACACACAGTTCTACGAACAAAGCATCACATAGGTTTGGGCTTTAGTATAACGAACGGAATCCTTTTATGTTTAATTCCTCCATTCTGCCGTTTCGTCACTTCTTTTTCCAACTTCTGTCAATATTACACCTGTTTGAAGGTTAAAAAATAAAAATCCCCAATAATTGGTATTGTTGGGTAATGGAACTATAAGTACTTTTGAAAAATTTCAAGATAAAGGTATCACTACATATATGAATCTTGCAGAATTAACGACCGGACAGGAAGGGGTTATTGTAAAAGTAAGAGGACATGGGGCCTTCCGAAAAAGAATTATTGAAATGGGCTTTGTGAAAGGCAAAAAGGTAGAGGTGATTAAAAATGCCCCATTGAAAGATCCCATTGAGTACAAAGTAATGGATTACAAAATATCCCTTCGAAGGAATGAAGCCAGAATGGTAGAGGTCATCTCCAAAGAAATGGCAAATTCTTTTGAACCTCAATTTTTTAACACCAATGTTACCGATGAAATCTTAACGAAGAAAGCTACCGAAAAAAGGAAAACCATCAACATAGCCCTTGTTGGGAATCCCAACTGCGGAAAAACCACCATTTTTAATCAAGCCAGCGGAGCCAATGAACATGTCGGGAATTACGGCGGAGTAACCATCGATGTTAAAACGGGGATCTTTTTTCATAACGGATACACCTTAAAAGTTTCAGACCTACCCGGCACCTATTCCCTTTCGGCTTACAGCCCGGAAGAAGTTTACGTTAGGGAACACATAAGCCAGGAAGTACCGGATATTATCATCAATGTTATTGACGCATCCAATTTGGAAAGGAATCTTTACCTGACCACCCAGCTGATAGATATGGATGTCCCAACGATTATTGCCCTCAACATGTACGACGATCTTCAAAGAAGGGGCAACAAACTGGATTATCGTCATCTGGGTAAAATGCTGGGCATTCCCTTCGTACCTACTATTGGTTCAAAAGGGGTCGGAATCAATGAATTATTCCAAAAGGTGGTGGATGTCTATGAGGCAAAAAATGATACCATCAGGCACACTAAAATCAATTATGGAGCACCTATTGAAAAGGGGTTGGAAACCATTGAAAAAGAAATTGCCCAACATTCTGAATTAAGTAGTAAAATTTCACCCCGCTTTCTTTCCATTAAATTACTAGAGAAAGATAATGTTTTTCTTGAAGAACTGGCTGCACCTCAATATTCATCTATCCTGGCAGAGACCCAAAAACAATCCAGAAAACTGGAAAAAATCTATCAGGAAGATACCGAAACCATCATTACCGATGCTCGTTATGGATTTATTGCCGGTGCATTAAAAGAGACCTACCGTGAGAATCCGCAACAACGTAGAAGGAAGACTGACCTGATTGATTCTGTGTTGACCCACAAACTATTTGGTTTTCCTTTCTTCTTTTTCTTCATTTGGTTAATGTTTCAAGCCACATTCAGATTGGGAGAATACCCTATGAACTGGATCGAATCGGGGGTTTCCCTGATTTCCGGGTGGGCCTCGTCAACATTGCCGTCAGGGCCATTTGTCGATCTGATCGTAGATGGCATCCTTGGTGGTGTCGGTGGTGTCATCGTTTTTCTTCCCAATATTCTGATATTGTTTTTCTTTATTTCATTTATGGAAGACACGGGATATATGGCCAGAGCAGCATTCATAATGGACCGGATCATGCATAAAATAGGATTGCATGGCCAATCGTTCATTCCGCTCATCATGGGTTTTGGATGTAATGTACCGGCAATTATGGCCACCCGAACCATCAAAGATCCCAATAATCGGATTCTGACCATTTTGATCAATCCATTTATGTCGTGTAGTGCCCGACTTCCTGTTTACATTATTTTTATCAGTGCCTTTTTCTCGGAGCACCCCGGCACGGTTCTTTTTCTCCTATACGGAACAGGTATCACTCTCGCGGTGATTATAGCGCGACTATTTAAACGGTTCCTTTTCAAAAAGAGCGACACACCCTTTGTCATGGAGCTTCCCCCCTACAGACTTCCCACTCTTAAAAGCACCTTGCGCCACATGTGGTCGAAAGGACGTCAATATCTGAAAAAAATGGGGGGTGTCATTATGGTGGCTTCCATAATAATTTGGTTTTTGGGATATTACCCACGGCAAGACGAGGCAGCTGTTGCGCTGAACAAGAATAAGGCTGAGATTGAACAAAAATATAATGCACTGATCAATGCATCCAATGCTGAAGAAAAAATAATTCTGGAGCAAGAAAAAGAGAAGAAAATTGGAGAAATCACCCATTTACAAGAGCAATTAAGACAGCAGAACAGTTACATTGGACAACTCGGTCAAAAAATTGAGCCGGCTATCCGTCCATTGGGTTTTGACTGGAAGATGGGAGTCAGCCTTTTGAGTGGTATTGCTGCCAAAGAAGTGGTAGTAAGCACTATGGCGGTCCTATACCAGGCTGATGAAACGTCCACCAATGAGAATCAACAGCTGATTGAACAGATAAAAAACGACACCTATACAGATGGGACACCTGTTTTTACCCCTTTGACAGCCATTTCCTTTCTGATATTTACATTGGTCTATTTCCCCTGTGTAGCAGTGGTTGCTGCTATTCGCAAAGAAACCGGATCATGGAAGTGGGCTTTGTTTACCATTTTTTATACCACCGGATTGGCCTATTTGCTCTCTCTGTTGGTTTATCAGGTGGGACAATGGTGGATATAGAGCGGGAAAAGAAGCAGCATACAGAAAGAGTAAGAATTTGTAGGATATGAAAGGAGAGGTTTTGATTTCTTTTGGAAAAAGAACCGGCTATTAAAACCGGGATTTTTAAAACAGGAGAATTTAAGACCGGACCCAAAAGCGGACCGAATCATGGCCGCGCATGAAAACAAACTCAAAACAAAATACAACATAGTCGTTTTCTATTTGTTTTGGGAAATAGTGTAAACATTTAAGAAGAGACCGATATGATTCAGGAAATTTTAACGGTAGTTACGGTTGTTGGGGCGTTTATCTATACCATTTACTCTGCCTGGAGAACCATTTTTTCGAAAGAGAAGCACGCTTGTGGGGGTTGCTCTTCTTGTGAAGCCAAAGATTTACTGCTAAAGGACATATACAAAAAGGGCCAAAAGTCGGAATTTAAAACTTTTCGCCCTTTAAGAAGTTAAATGGTTATCACAATCAGAGACTTTTCAGCATAACAAGAAGGTGATCCCAAAATTTCCGAACACTTTCAATATGCAAACGTTCGTCGGGAGAATGAGCGCCTTTAATGGTAGGGCCAAATGAAATCATATCCATGTCAGGATATTTCTGTAGAAAGAGGCCGCATTCCAGGCCGGCATGAATAGCTCTAACCGTAGGTTTTTGATCAAACAATTGCTGATAGGTTGAAACGGCAACTTTCAGCAAAGGAGAGTCCAAGTTGGGAGCCCAGCCTGGATAGCCATCCGAATTTTCCACACTGGCGCCAGCCAATTCAAAAACGCTTCTCACCATATTGGCGATATTGTTTCGGGCACTCTCCACGGAGCTACGCTGACTGGTTGAAATCACCAATGTATCATCAATATATTTCACAGATGCCAGGTTGGTAGATGTCTCCACCAGATTTTCAATCTCCTGACTCCAGGCCATAACGCCATGGGGACAAGCATACAAAGCATTTAAAAATCGCTGTTGAAAGTCTTTGGTAAATACCTTATCGGGCATCTCTGTTGTTCCCAATTCCAGCTTAACTCCCGAATCTGTTTTTCGCAATTCCTGCTGAACATCATGGGCAAGGAAATTCAATACCACTCGCGCTTCTTCCTTATATTTTGATGGGACCAATGCTGTGGCAAAGGCTTCTCTGGCGATTGCATTCCGAAGGTTTCCCCCTTCAAATCGAGCCAAACGCACCCCATAATCACGCTCCATCTGCCAGAGGTATCTGACCAATATTTTAATGGCATTTCCCAATCCTTTATGTATATCGTCTCCTGAATGCCCACCTTTAAGTCCTTTCACCTGAATGTTCAATGCGATATGACCGGCTGGCACCTCTTCCACCTCAGCACGGAACCGCGCTACCGTGTCGATTCCTCCGGCGCAACCAATAAACAGTTCACCTTCATCTTCGGAATCCAGATTAAGAAGAATCCTTCCTTCCAAAAAATCATCCATCAGATAAAATGCACCTGTTAATCCGGTCTCTTCTTCCACTGTGAATAAGCATTCCAAAGGCCCATGCGGCACGTCATCTGATGCCAAAAGTGCCAATTGTGCCGCAATACCGATGCCGTCATCCGCACCGAGGGTAGTCCCATCCGCTTTAATCCACTCCCCATCCCGTATAGGAGTTATCGGATCTTTCAGAAAATCATGTTTTTTGTCCTGATTTTTCTCGCCAACCATATCCAGATGCGATTGCAGTACCACAACAGGTCTGTCTTCATAACCACGATAGGCAGGTTTTGAAATGACCACATTTCCTGCGTCGTCACGTTTGCCTTTTAAACCTTTCTCTTTGGCAAACGCCAATAACCAATCGATAATCTTTTCTTCGTGTCCCGACGGTCGCGGAATCTCACAAATGGCACCGAAATACTTCCAGAGCTTTTCCGGATACAATCCCTCAAAAGTTTTATTCATAATTTCAATAAATCGTTAGAATTTCAGATAGATGCTGCTCTCCATACCCTTAAATGGAGATGCTTCATTTTTATCGGGAAAAATCTCCCGACATTTCATCAGTATAAAATTAGGATAAATCATTGGTCTGATGGAACTCGCATGATCATAAGTTTTATACATTCTCTTGTTGTGATAAACTTCGTTGGTCATGCTCGTTTCATTCGCAAGCTTACACATTTTGATTTTCATTGAAAACCAATCTCAACTCTCTAACCTCTTCAATCTTGTTTTGTTGCCCCACTTGTTCATACGCCAATAAAAGATTATTTAAAACCCGTTTAATGGTATCGAGGTTGGAGCAGGGATTAAAAAAGGACATATTGGTTTCCAGCTTTTGCTGTTTAATAAATTGTTCAATCTCACGCCGTCCCAGCACGGCACCTTTATTAATGGGATTAATGTAGAAAAGCACCGAAGAATCTTCGCTTAGGCGGATACGGTTACTCTGCTCCGGCTCATCCATATAGGCAAGAATATAGTTTTTAGGAAGATTAACGCCATAAACCGGCATTCCCAATCGTTGCGCTATTTCTGCGTAAATAATCGACAAAGAAATGGCATTTCCTTTTCTGGTATCAATAACGTCGCAGATAAATGAGTTTTGAGGCGCCAAAAGATTACTGTTATTTCTGGAAAAACCGTAAACATCAAAAAGAATGTGATTGATGACGCGCACCTTTTCCAAAGCGGTAAGGTGTTCGTTCAGTTCCAGCCAAATATCTTTCCTTAATTTATCAATGGATCGATCAATTTCCTCATAGGTTAATTCCGGATACTGATATTTGGCAATTAACCATACCCCTGTAAGCAAGTCCTCACCATCTGTTGCTTTCCATTCCCGCAATCTCTTTTTCACATCCCGAAACTGCAGGGAATGGATAATATTTTCAAGTCGGCTTTGCACAACCCCATCGGCTTGTGTTTCCCAAATCTTTTCCAGTTCCGGCACAATATCCACCTCTGCTTTCAGCAGTTCATTTTCCACAGTACTGAAAATTTCCTCACTGGGATCATCCAGAAGAGTGATTAGGGCTTTAATTTTTTGGGTATCCATACTCATGGAAAACAACTCTTATTTGGATAAACGTTCTAATACATACTGAATCAATGCTTTTATACCATGCTTATAATCTTTACTGTATGTTCCGGCCTTCCGGTTGGCGATAATGGCACAAACCGTTGCCGCCTTATGACCCAATAGTTTTGACAAACCATAGATTGCCGAACATTCCATTTCATAATTGGTAATTTGGTCTCCTTGAAAATGAAACGCCGATAACTTTTCGTTTATGTCTGGATTTTCCAACACAAGTCGAATCACTCGTCCCTGAGGACCATAAAATCCGGGAGCAGAAATAGTTATTCCATCATGTAGGTTGGTGCCAGCCAAACGATTAACCAACTCCTGATTGGCCTCAACCACATAAGGACGCGTAAGACGTGGCGACCATCCGGTATATTGGGTCAATGCCTTCTCAAATTCCACATCTGAAATGGTTTCAACACCTTCATAGAAATTGAGTAATCCGTCAAATCCAATGGCCTTTTTACTCAACAGCCAACTATCGACCGGAAGCGACTTTTGCAAAGAACCGGAAGTTCCAATCCGCACGAGATTCAACGATTTTTTTTCTGCCTTAACGGTTCTGGTTTTAAAGTCTACATTCACTAGGGCATCCAGTTCATTAAGAACAATATCAATATTGTCGGTACCGATACCTGTGGAAAGGACCGTAAATCCTGTTCCTTTATAGCTTCCGGTACGGAACACGAATTCACGATTTTCAGCGCCAAAATCAATGTGGTCAAAAAATCCGGCAACGGTATCAACCCGCCCCGGATCGCCAACCAAAATTATATTGTCAGCCAATTCACCTGGTTTTATATGCAAGTGAAAAACAGATCCGTCGGGATTCAATATCAGTTCCGATTCTTCTATCCTTCTCATATCTTTAAATTTATTCGTTTATTGACTCTAGTTTAATCCAACAGAATGACCAAGTTCTAAATTTAAAATGCCCGATCCCAGATTTTGTATCTCCAACCCATGTAGATGCTCCATAGCCAGGGCTTCCCGATCCTTTTTCATCCCGATGACCATTTAGATCGCACCACTTATCGCGCCATCCACCAATCTTTTTAATCCATTCTCCGTCCCCATGTCTAACACATTCCCCACAATGAACAGGGCAATTCCAAAATAAGAAAAAATAATCGAAAAATAAAACCCCTAAAAGAGGCGGAACCTCACATTTTTTCTAAGAAAAGATGATTTCACCAACTATTTTATATTTTTGCATCAAAAGAATTCAACAATGATACAACGCATTCAAACCGTATATTTATTTTTGGCTGCTCTACTCACAGGCACCCTGTTTTTCATGACCATTGCCGACATGGCAACCATGGATAGTTTTTATGAATTAACCTGGAAGGGAATTTTCAAGGTAGAATCGGAAACAACGACCACACTGGTGGTCCCCACCATGGCTCTTTCTATTTTAACCATAGCAGCAACCGCAATATCATTCATCACCATCTTCTTGTTTAAAAAAAGGGTGTTACAGATTCGTCTTTGCGGATTAAATATGGGATTATTACCGGGTCTATCCGGCTTGATCTATTACCTGGGAAAAACCGGTGCCAAAAACCTTAATGTCACCGACCTTTCATTCAACTGGCCGTTGGTTTTTCCTCTCATAGCACTGATATTGGTATTTCTGGCCATTCGTGCCATTGGCAAAGATGAAGCATTAGTAAGATCAATGGACAGGATACGATAACCTCTCGAATAACGATGGTTATTTACCCTGTCCTATAGAAATTCTATAACTCCAATAAGCTATTCATGGGGTTTTTACCGCCATGCAACAGCATTTCGGGGTTTTCAATCATTTTCTTAACATCCATCAGGAAGCCTACCGAATCTTTTCCATCGATCACACGGTGATCGTAACTCAATGCCACATACATAATTGGCCGGACTTCCACTCTTCCATTGACCGCAACAGGTCGTTCAACGATGTTGTGCATACCGAGGATGGCCGATTGTGGCGGATTAATCAAGGGTGTTGAAAACATTGAACCAAACACGCCTCCGTTGGTAATGGTAAAAGTTCCTCCGGTCATCTCTTCCAGCGAGATTCTTCCTGAGCGGGCCTTATTGGCAAGTTCCTTCAATTCCATCTCGAGATTGGCAAGAGATTGTCGCTCCACATTTCTAATCACCGGCACCATTAAACCCTTGGGCGTCTGTACTGCCACAGAAATATCCACATACTGAGGTATGACAATATCTTCATTCTCAATCATGCTGTTAACCTTTGGCCGTCCCATAAGGGCCAGGGCGGAAGCTTTCAGAAAAAAGGACATAAATCCCAGCTTCAGTCCATGCTTTTCAACAAATTGTTTTTGATACCTTTTTCGGATATCCATAACTGCCGACATATCGATCTCGTTAAAGGTGGTAAGCATGGCTGTTTCATTTTTCACCTTAACGAGTCGCTGACTCAGCTTTTTACGAAGCTGGCTCATCTTTTCCCGCTTCACACTTCTAACAGCCTCCTCTTCAGCGCCGAGAGATGCGTCTGACGACAATCCTTCAATGACGGCATCCACATCCGAAACGGAAAGTTTTCTGAGTCCCTCAACAATGTCGTCAACCGAAAGGCCGGCAGCTTTCATCTTCTCTCTGGCCAGAGGGGTGGTTTTAACTTTCTTATTGTTTTCGGAAATTATCTCTTTTCGGTCCTTTTTCTCAACTTTTGAATTGGTTGTTCCTCGATCTTTTTCGGTTGGTTCCGACACCGCCGAAGAACCTTTGGGACTTATGAGAGCCTTCTCTTTACCCTCCTCCTCCGCAGTCGGCGCGGCTTTTGCATCTTCCACTTTCACCGAAGTATCTATTTGGCAGGCCACGGACCCTACTTTTGCGGTGGTTCCGGCTTCTACCTGAATAATAATTTTTCCGCTTTCAGGTGCATTAAGGATCAGTGTGGCTTTATCGGATTCAATTTCTGCCAGATCCTGATCTTTATGTACCAAATCTCCATCAGCAACGAGCCAATTGGCCACTTCAACCTCTGTGATGGATTCTCCGGGGCTAGGTATTTTTACTTCTATCATTTTTAACTGTTTATTTTTTAATGGTCCTTACCTAAAATATAAGGTCATTCAATTATTCTCAGAATAATTTCAAACAATTTTTTGTATCGCCCACCAGCAATTGGTCATGCCCTAAAACACCCATAGTTCATGATTTAAATCCTGATCTTATTAAGTAGCGATATTTCAATGTTTACATGGGTTGCACATCAATAGTCTAACTAAGGACCAATGATGGTTAAGTGCCTATTGGGGCACAACGTGACAAACCAACTTCCGGTTGTCATCATCAAATGGAAAATTTTTGCGGCGTTTCAAAATATTTATGTTGCTTCAATATCTCTGCCCTAGTTTTGCCTTCCACGCATTGCAACCCACAATACACATTATTATACTCACAATGGCACTTTTTAAATACCTTTCCAATAATTTCTCTCTGTCCGACAATATGCAGGCCATTGAGTCCTGTGGCGGGACTAGCACTGGCCAGGCGAGCCACCGGGACTAAATTCAGCTCCGGCAATTTATTATTCACATAAAACCAAGCCCCCATGTTTTCCGGTTCTTCCTGAACCCACAAATTGAGTAGTGCATTGGGATATTTTGCGACCACTTCCAATATTTTCTCTTTAGGGAATGGATGCAACTGCTCGATGCGTACCAATGCCACATCTCTGGCGTTAAGTTCTTCTTTGCGCTCAAGCAGATCGTAATAAATTTTCCCACTGCAGAACACAACTCTTTTAACATTTTCTCGATCCGTATTTTCATCATCCAGCACCTCTTGAAACGCCCCTTTTGCAAAATCTTCAATTCCCGAGACACATTTGGGATGGCGCAACAGGCTTTTGGGCGTGAATACCACCAGTGGGGTACGAAAATCCCGCTTCACCTGACGACGTAATGCATGAAAAAAATTGGCAGGAGTCGTACAATTCAATATTTGCATATTATTCTTGACGGCCTGACTTAAAAACCGCTCAATGCGGGCACTGGAATGCTCCGGTCCCTGGCCTTCAAATCCATGCGGAAGTAATAATACCAGCCCATTCCTCAATCCCCATTTTTCCTCCGCCGAGCTGATAAACTGGTCAATAATCACCTGTCCCACATTGCTAAAGTCGCCAAACTGAGCTTCCCAGATGGTCAATCCCTCCGGAATACCCAACGCAAAGCCATATTCAAACCCCAAAACACCATATTCGTTGAGTGGAGAATTGTAAACATTAAAGATTGCCTGCTTCTCATCCAGATGCTGAAGCGGGAAAAAGATCTCATCCTTATCTTCCAACGTAAAACCCGCATGCCGATGCGCAAAGGTTCCTCTCACTGAATCCTGACCACTGATCCGCACCGGGTGGCCCTCCATTAATAAAGAAGCATAAGCTAACAATTCTCCGAGCGCCCAGTCAAAATGATCTTCCCGAACCATTCTTTTCCGATCTTCCACCAACTTCTCCAGTTTACGGAAAAATTTTCTATCGGAAGGAAGGGTATTAATTTTTTTGGCTAACTCCAACAGTTCCTCTTTTTTGACACTTGTCACCGGTGACTCTGAAAAATCATCTGCCTCGGCATGCCGAAAACGATCCCACAAATCCTGCAAAAAAGGCCTGATATGTACCACATCCGTTTTCTGAGATTCGGCATACTCCACTTCCAGTATCTTGTTGAATTCCTTTTGAATTTTTTCAATGTCAGCAGGCGCAAGGACTTTCTCATCCATCAGCCTTTTAGCATATATATCCCGGGGATTGGGATGTGAAGCGATGGCTTTATAAAGAGTTGGTTGCGTAAAGCGGGGTTCATCCCCTTCGTTATGTCCGTACTTACGGTACGAAAGAATATCGATAAACACATCAGAGTGGAAAGTTTGCCGGTACTCTACCGCCAGTTCGATGGCATACACCAAGGCTTCCGCATCATCGCCATTGATGTGAAATACCGGGCTGCGCGTTACCTTTCCCACGTCCGTACAATAAGTGCTTGAGCGGGCATCCAGATAATTGGTGGTGAATCCAACCTGATTATTAATTACGATATGAATGGTTCCTCCCGTAGAATAGCCATTGAGCGTTGCCATCTGGATCACTTCATACACCACTCCTTGCCCGGCAATGGCTGAATCCCCGTGAATGATTATGGGAACAATCTTATTAAAATCACTGCTATAGGCATGTTCGGCCCGCGAACGCGTCAGCCCTTCTACCACCGGGGTCACTGCTTCCAAGTGTGAGGGATTGGGCAACAGACTCACCTTCACCGGCTGCCCCGAACGGGTATCTATAGAATTATCATATCCCAGGTGATATTTTACATCCCCCAGCGAAATGCTATCGTCATATTGATCGCCGTTAAACTCATTAAAAATATCAACAATGGGCTTTTTCAAAATGTTGCAAAGCACATTAAGACGTCCCCGGTGAGCCATTCCAATCACCACTTCCCTAATTCCCAACTGTGCCCCCTTTTCGATGAGTGAATCCAGCCCCGGAATCAACACTTCGCAACCTTCCAGTGAAAAACGTTTCTGTCCCACAAATTTACGATGGATAAAACTTTCAAATCCCACCGCCTCGTTCAGGCGATGAAAAATGCGCAATTTTTTATCGACTGTGAATGAGGGGGTATTGCGTACCTCTTCCATCCTTCTTTTTAACCATGACACCATCTCGGGATGACGAATGTAGAGATACTCAACCCCCACAGATCCACAGTAGGTTTGCTGCAAATGTTCTATAATATCCCTAAGGGGAACGGGACCTAATCCAATCTCATTTCCGGCCTGAAAAACGGTGTTCAGGTCGTCCTCGGACAAACCGAAATTCTCCACATCCAGCGTGGGGAAATATTTACGTCGTGACCGCACGGGATTGGTAGCCGTGTGCAAGTGCCCCCGTTGGCGATAACCATGAATTAAATTGATAACATTAAACTCTTTACCAACAATCCCGTCGGTTGAAAATTCAAAATTACGTGAGGCAAAATCAAATCCCTGAAAAAAATGACGCATACTGGCGTCCACCGACTCGGGATCCTTTTTATAATCCTCATAAAGTTTCTCTATTGCTTCAATGTCGCTGTTGCCGACAAATGAAAATGAATCCATAATTAATTGGTTATATAACTCTTTACCTTATAACATATATAGCTGGAATAAGGGAAACGAAATTAAAGTCGAACAAAAAAATTATCTTTGAAACCGGTAGTAGACCACAATATTATTATTCTTTTTTGGAAAGAACAAAGTACCAACCCTAATTATATCGTAAGAAAGGAGTTCATTGAGGACAACTTTTACCATTAATGGCAGCATCCTATCCGGATGGTTCTGAATGGATTTCGGTCAATTTTCTCAGCTTTTGTAAAGGGTGTGTTAACATACGCATTCTTTGATAAAGATAATACAGTAAAATATCATTCAATATGCAATTTTTTCTGGAACGTTTGGCTCAATACTATCTTCAAAAGTATTCAACAGATATATCAGATTTTTGTTTTGTTTTTCCCAGCCGCAGAGCAGGGGTTTTTTTCCGTCAATATCTGATGGAGATAAGTGATCAACCCTTATTCGCTCCGGAGATTCTCACCATTAATGATTTTTTCACCCGGTTCGACAAACGCCCTATTGCCGATAACATCAGCCTCATATTCAAATTATACAACTCTTATAAAGAAATCATTGACCCCAAAATTTCCATCGATGATTTCATTCCATGGGGTGACATGTGTCTCTCCGACTTCGACGATATAGACAAGTATTTGGCAGATCCGGATCAGGTATTCAGAAACCTGGCAGATCAAAAAGCTCTGGATGACGATTTCAGTCACCTCGACCCTGATCAGATAGAGGCCATCCGTTCATTTTGGAACACGTTTGACCCGAAACGACTGTCTCAACTGCAGAAATCCTTCCTCGAGCTTTGGGAAAAGATGCCTGAACTTTACTGGCATTTTAACGAAAGACTCGACCATGACAATGAAACCTACGAGGGGAAACTCTACAGAGCCGTAGCCAGAAAAATCAACGATAAAACCATCGAGGAAGTGCCCTACCCCCATGTGGTATTTGCCGGGCTGAATGCCTTGAACAATTGTGAAAAACTACTACTCAACTATTTAAAAACCAAAGGAATTGCAGCCTTCTTCTGGGATTATCCACAATGGATTCTCAACAATCCCGGTGCCAACGACGAAAAATACCCCTCTATTGGGGATCACGAAGCAGCCAGATTTATCAAACTCAATCTGCTGGATTACCCCATGCCAGATGATTGGCAGGGCCCCTACTCCGGCGGACCCGAGACCATTACCATTGCCCAGGCAGCCAACGACCTGGAACAAACACAAATTGCGGCTCAGTTTCTTAAGGAGATTCCCAAAACAACGGAAACAGACAACCCAAACAACCTGGTTAAAACGGCGGTGGTACTGCCCGACGAATCCCTCATGCTGCCGGTCATCCATGCCATTCCCGATCAATGGAATTCCATCAATGTCACTCTCGGATATCCATTGAAAAACACTCCGGCCTACAGCCTCATTAATACCCTTATGACCTTGCAGCACACCACCCGCACCACCAAGGAAGGGAAAACCTGGTTTTACCACCGACACCTGCTGGCCCTTCTACGACATCAATATATTTTCCCTTTGTTGGGAAGCTGGGGACGAGACTTGATCAATGAACTCATCAAAGCCAATAAGGTCTTTATTGAAAGAGGGCAAATACCGCAAAATGACTTCATCGATAAAATCCTGGAAAAAGTTGAGACACCACAAGCTCTGACACAATATTTTAAGGAAATCCTCGAAATAGTATATAAAAATCTCCAAAACAGACCAGACACCGATTTCGAACAGGAATTTGTCTACCACCTCTATCTGACCATAAAGCGCCTGGGCGAAATACTATCCAAACTGGAAGAGCCCATCTCTACCGATACATGGTACAGACTCTTCCGTAAGCTGGCCGATTTTCAGACCGTCCCGTTTAAAGGTGAACCCCTCAACGGGCTCCAAATAATGGGAATACTGGAAACCAGGGTCCTCGATTTCGACAACCTCGTAATCACCAGCATGAATGAAGGTATTTTCCCCCACGCCGCACCGCCCAATTCTGCTATTCCCTATAACCTGCGAAAAGGTTTTGGGCTGCCGACCATCGACAACCAGGATTCGATCTTTGCCTACTATTTTTATCGTCTGATTCATCGGGCTAAAAATGTAATCCTCATCTGGTCGGCTTCCGATGCCAACAAACAGGCCGGAGAAATGAGTCGTTTTCTCCATCAGCTCTACTATGAATACCATGGAAAAGTTATCACCCGCAACTATGTCCGGACCCTAGGCACCAAAGCATTACCCGAAATTCATGCCGAAAAAAACGAGCACGTTATGGCCCGGCTCGCGGCTTATCTTCAACCCAACCCACGTGCGCTTTCCCCAAGCGCCTTAAGCACTTACATTGAATGTCCATTACGGTTCTACTATAAATATCTGGCGGAGGCAAAAGAGCCCGAGGACATATCTGAGGATTTAGACCCTCGTATCTTTGGTAATTTATTTCACCAAACCGTAGAAGCATTGTATAAACCCTATATGGGACAAATCATTTCGACCGAAATTCTCCGACAAATCGCCAAACCTGAACACATAAGAAATACACTGAAGGATATTTTTGCGCTCAATGTTCCCTTCATTAAACAGAAGAACAGCCTCTTTTCCGACTTGCAAGGAAAAAACAGTCTGGTGTTCGAAGTATTGATGCGCTACCTGACAGGATTTTTCGAAAATGAATTAAAAAAAGCGCCGTTTGTCATCAAAGGGCTCGAACATTCCATGAGAATGGTTTTTCAAACGCCCAAAGGGCGATCGGTAAACATAGGGGGCAACATTGACAGACTGGAAGAAAAAGACAACATTCTGAAAGTCGTGGACTACAAAACCGGAAAAGGAATCAACCGCGTCAATGCCATAGAGTATCTCTTTGACACGTCTAAACATTCCGAAAATAAAGCGATTTTTCAAACCCTGCTTTATTCGCTCATGGTGGAAGAACAGACCCATCAGAGTCCCGACCTGATACAACCTGCTGTAGTATGGATGCGAAAACTATTTACCGACACCGACACCCAGCTCTATCTTCAAATCTCACGCGGAAAAAAAGAAGTGATCAACCTTGGATTGGTAAAAGAAAAAATGGTTGAAACATTGGGAATTCTGCTGGATGAACTATTCGACCAGCAGCTTCCCTTCCGGCAAACACCGCATGAAAAGAATTGTAGCTATTGTATTTACAAGGAATTGTGTCTGAAGGGTTAAAAAGATGAGGCTTTGCTATTCATCCAACAGGTCGGGACGAAGCTGTCGTGTCCGTTCCAGGGCTTGTTGCTCGCGCCATTCATCAATCAGCTTGTCATTGCCCGAAAGCAACACGTCAGGCACTTTCCAGCCATTGTAGTCAGAAGGACGGGTATAGACCGGTGGCGCCAAAAGATTATCCTGAAATGAGTCGGTAAGGGCCGATGTTTCATCTCCTATCACACCCGGCAACAATCTCACAATGGCATCCACCACCACGGCGGCAGCCAGTTCACCACCGCTCAACACATAGTCTCCTATCGAAATTTCATGGGTAATATAATGATCCCGGACGCGTTGATCGACCCCTTTATAGTGGCCACACAGCAGAATAATGTTCTCACTCAACGAGAGGCGGTTGGCTTCTTTTTGATCAAAGCGTTGACCATCCGGACTCATATAAATAATATGGTCATATTCCCGCTCCGACTTCAATTTGTCGATTACCCGTGCGATAGGTCCTATCTGCATCACCATTCCTGCTCCCCCGCCAAAGGGGTAATCATCCACCCGTTTGTGCTTATCCTCAGAATAATCCCGAATATCGTGTAAATGTATTTCTACCTCCCCCTTTCCTATGGCTCGCTTTATTATGGACTCTGTAAAAGGCCCCTGAAACATACCCGGAAACAGCGTGAGTATATCAATCCGCATGAGATTTTTTTTTGCAAAGATATAAAATTAGGCCAGATGCCTTACCCTATCTGAACAAGCAGAATACACATCCGTTTCATATCAAATAAAAGGACAGAAAATCAACCCACAAAAGACGAATCAATTGAATTAAAATGAAAGAAAACTTCTTTTTAATTACATTTTGATGAAAAATTGTTTGATGATTATAGTTTATTGTATAGTTTCGTAGTTTAAATATAAGTAAGTGATAAGCACCTATCGGCTTAATCGCCTCTTAAAAAAACGAGAAAGATGTTAGCCAACGATCTAAACAAATCATCTGACAAAGAGATGAATTTGAATTCAGAAAAAGCAACTGAAAATACGCAAAGCCAAGCCAACCATTCTACACCGGATCGCAACGTAGAAAAACCTGAAGAGAGTCAACAGGAAAACGCTGAAAATCGGGTCGTAGAATCATCTAATCCGGAGGAAAAGAACGCTGAAGAGACACAAAAGTCTGAAGCTGCTGATATTGCTCAGAGTGAACCCACTCCTGAAGAGGATCAACCTGCCGGAGCAAAAGGCGTGGAAGCAACCGCCGCACAATCGCAACCCAACGAGAATGAATTGGCCATTGGTGGCACAGAAGGCGATGCGCCAAAATCCGAAAAGGAACAAGGCGCTGAGGAAACCGTTGCAGAGCAGAACGACAACACAAATGAGTCGTCGGAAACCACAGCATCTCAACCGGTCGAAGAAGCAGCAGAACCAAAAACCGAAGCTTCGGAACAAGATAAAAAAGAACAAAATATACCTCCGGATGAAGATTACACTTCTCTGTCGCGGGAAGATCTCCTGAAACGGTACCACCAACTACTGAACGAGTATCCTGCCTCTGTCATAAAAGAACATCTGGAAAATATCCGAAAAGAATTTGAAAATAAAAGTGCGGCTGAACTATCCAAATTAAAAGAAAAGTTCGTGGCCTCCGGAGAGCCTGCCGAAGCATTTACGCCACCCCACGACGACCTCTCGGATGCTATGCAGGAAGCCATCCAGACATACCGCAAAAAGAGAGAAGAAGAGAGAGCCCGCATCGAAGAAGAGAAAAAACGAAACCTGGCAGCCAAATACGAAGTGATTGAAGGAATTAAAGAACTGGTCAATCGCCAGGAGTCGCTTCATCACACCTTCGACGAATTCCGTGCCCTCCAAAAAAGATGGCATGAAATCGGTCCCGTGCCGCAAAAAGAGGTACACGACATGTGGGAAAACTATCACCTGCATGTGGAAAATTTCTACAACTACATCAAAATCAACAAAGAGCTTAGAGACCTCGACCTTAAGAAAAACTATGAAGCCAAACTCGACCTATGCGAAAAGGCAGAGCAATTGCTTCTCGACCCATCGATTCTCAAAGCTTTTAAAACGCTTCAAAAATATCATGACCTATGGCGGGAAATAGGTCCCGTGCCAAAGGAGAATAAGGACGAACTCTGGGAACGCTTCCGTGCCGCAACGGTTAAAATCAATCAAAAACACCAGGAATATTACGAGGAGCTGAAAGAGCAACAATTGAAAAACCTGGAGGCCAAGAAAGAACTTTGCGAAAAAGTTGAAGCCATTCTGGAACTGGATCTAAAAAACTATTCCGAATGGGACAAAAACAGCAAAGCCATCATTGAAATTCAGCAAGTCTGGAAAACCATCGGCTTTGCCCCCAAAAAAGAAAATCAGGACATTTACCTCAGATTCAGAAAAGCCTGTGACCAGTTTTTTGAGATGAAAAGAGACTTCTTTAAGCGCCATAAAGAAGAACAATTGCAAAACATGCAACTCAAAAACGAACTGATAGAACAGGCCGAAAACCTAAAGGAAAGCACCGACTGGAGAAATACCACTCAGGAATACATCCGCATCCAAAAACGCTGGAAAGAGATAGGTCCGGTGCCTCGCAAACATTCGGATGCCCTTTGGAAAAAATTCCGCAGCGCCTGCGATCATTTCTTCAACCGTAAATCCGAATTCTTCAAGAATAAAGACGTAGAACAAGAACAAAACTTAAAATTGAAAGAGGCACTCATCGAAGAACTTAAACAGTTCGAACCCGGCGAGGATAATGATGAGACCTTCAAAACACTCCAGGATTTTCAACGCCGCTGGTCCGAAATCGGGTTTGTACCCATTAAAGAAAAAGACCGGATCTATAAGGAATTTCGAAGCCTGATCAATTTCCGCTTCGACCATCTGAACATGGATGAATCGCACAAAACGCTCCAGAAGTTCAAGAACAAACTGGAACAGTGGAAAATGGAACAACAATTTGAAAGCCGAATCATTCAGGAGCGAAATAAAATTATCAGCAAACTGAAACAGCTCGAAAATGACATTGTGCTTTGGGAAAATAACATTGGATTTTTTGCCAAGTCGAAAAATTCTGAAGCATTAGTTCGGGAATTCAGGAATAAAATTGAAAGCGGAAAACGGAACATTACCCTTCTAAACAAAAAACTCGACCTCATAGAAGAGTTGGAAAATGAGGGATAGGGAAGAATAACGCCCGCCCTCTTCTTTCATTTTATTTATTATGAAGTCATATTCCGGGTACTTTTTGCTAACTTTGTGGCTTAATATTTTTCAAAAAAAGCCCATTCGTTGAATCTTTAAATATTGAAAAAAGTGCCCGAAACACGTTATGTTTTTGTCACCGGCGGTGTAGCATCTTCATTGGGAAAAGGAATTATCTCAGCATCGCTGGCAAAATTATTGCAAGCCCGTGGTTATCATGTTACCATTCAGAAACTGGATCCCTATTTGAATGTGGATCCCGGAACGCTCAATCCCTACGAACATGGCGAATGTTATGTGACGGAAGATGGTGCCGAAACCGATCTTGACCTGGGGCATTATGAACGCTTTCTGAATGTTCCCACATCACAGGCCAACAATGTAACAACAGGGCGTATATATCAGAACGTCATTAACAAGGAGCGAAAAGGAGATTATCTGGGAAAAACCGTTCAGATTATCCCCCACATCACCGATGAGATAAAACGCAACATCAAACTTCTGGGGACCAAACACAAATTTGATGTGGTCATCACCGAAATTGGCGGAACCGTTGGCGACATTGAATCCCTCCCCTACATCGAGGCGGTTCGTCAGCTTAAATGGGAACTGGGACATCGAGCCATCGTCATTCACCTGACGCTGGTTCCTTATTTGGCCGCCAGTGGGGAGCTCAAAACCAAACCCACCCAGCACTCCGTTAAAGCACTGCTCGAAATCGGCGTTCAACCTGATGTGTTGGTTCTACGTACTGAAAAAGAGCTGACCACCGACGTACGCAAAAAAGTGGCGCTCTTTTGTAATGTGGATATCCGTTCGGTCATCCAATCCATCGACGTCTCTTCCATCTATGAAGTGCCGGTAAAAATGCAGGAAGAAGGACTGGATGAAACCGTCCTCGAAAAACTTAAGCTTCCCATCGAAGGAAAACCTGAACTTAAAGAATGGAAAGCCTTTCTGGAGAAACTCAAAAACGCTAAAAAAGGCATTCGCATTGCCTTGGTGGGTAAATATGTTGAATTGCCGGATGCCTACAAATCCATCATTGAATCACTTCATCACGCGGGCACCTATAACGATCATAAAGTAGATATCCGACTCATCCACTCCGAAAAACTGACACCGGAGAATATAGAAAACAAACTCAAAGATATTCATGGCATTCTGGTGGCTCCGGGATTCGGACACCGAGGAATAGAAGGCAAATTGGCCGCGGTTAAATACGCCCGCGAGAAAAACATTCCCTTCTTTGGTATTTGTCTGGGTATGCAGTGCGCTGTTATTGAATTTGCACGCGACGTTCTGAAACTCAAGAAAGCCAACTCAACGGAGATGGATCACAGCACTCCCAATCCGGTCATCGACCTGATGGAAGATCAGAAAAATGTTACCGACATGGGAGGTACCATGCGTCTGGGCGCTTATGAATGTCAGCTGAAGAAAAATACCAACTCGCACAAAGCCTATCAAAAAGAGCTGGTGCACGAACGGCATCGCCACCGTTACGAGTTTAACAATGAATTTCTGGAACAATTCGAGGCTGCAGGGATGATCAGTGCCGGTACCAATCCCGAAACAGGACTGGTAGAAATCGTGGAAATACCTTCGCACAAATGGTTTGTTGGCGTTCAATTCCACCCCGAATACAGTAGTACGGTGCTGAACCCTCATCCCATGTTTTTGGCTTTTGTCAAAGCAGCCATTAGCCAGGCCGATGAAAAATAAAGGCTAATATTTCAGCAGTTCGTGAGATTTTCTCATATTTGAAGCCGGCCAACGCATTTAACACTTAAAACTTGTTTTTTTAAGCAAAAACCGCAAGACTTTATGGACAAAAATTCAATAACCGGGTTATTTCTAATTACCGCTATACTCCTTTTATTTTATTGGGTCAACAAACCCTCGGAAGAAGAAATAGCAGCCAGAAAACGACAACTCGACTCTCTGAACCGCATCGAACAACTTAAGGCAGAGCAGGCTGTTATGAATAACGACAGCATCCATAACGTTGCTGAGGCTGCCCAAAGGATCCAAAAACCCATCCGTGATGACAGTTCCCTGATGAGAGCTGCCGGGATCCTTGCTCCCTATCTGGATGGAGAACAAAAGTTCTATACTCTGGAAAACGAAAAAATCAAAGTGGAATTTTCCAATCTGGGAGGGCGCATTTATTCCGTTCAATTAAAAGATTATAAAACCTTCAACGGGAGTCCACTGGTTCTCTTCAGCGGTGATGATAACCGCTACGGCTTTACCTTTACCTACAACACCCGCATATATAACACCAACGACCTCTTCTTTGATGCAGTCAACATTCAAAATAATGCCATATCGTTTGAAATAAGCGGTCCCGATGGTGAAAAACTGGCCATGAATTATTCTCTCACGGAGGATGGCTTTATGGTCCATCACTCTCTGGAAACACAAAATCTGGGCAACAGCTTTGCCACCCCGCGCAACACCCTCGATTTAGAATGGGTTCAAAACATGCCCGCTCAGGAGAAAGGAAGACAATTTGAACAACAATATTCAGGGATCTATTTCAAATATTATCAGGACGAGGTTGACGACATTTCCGGGAAAGGAGATAAAAGCGAAGATCTTCGTACCCCTCTGAAATGGGTCGCTTTTAAGGATCAGTTTTTTAGTTCTGTCCTGATTGCCAATAAGACTTTTGGCAGCGGCGTGGTTGAAACTCAAACCAACGAAGATGCGGCCGGCCCGTTGCTCCGGAAAAATCAAGCCGAACTGGCCATCCCCTTCCGGTTCGAGGACAACCCATCCGTAGAGATGCAGTTCTACTTCGGCCCCAATCACTTTTACACCCTTCGCTCCTTCAAAGATCTGGACCTGCATCAACTGTTACCGCTGGGGTGGGGAATATTCGGCTGGATCAATCGATATGCGGTTATTCCGGTGTTCAACTTCCTTGAAGGTTTCATCGGAAACTATGGTATTATCATACTTATATTGACCATTCTCATCAAATTGATTTTGTTCCCGCTCACCTATAAGTCCTATATGTCAACGGCCAAGATGAGGGTGCTGAAACCACAAATTGAAGAGATCAACGAACGCATTCCCAAGGAAAAAGCGCTGGAACGTCAGCAGGCAACCATGGCGCTGTACCGTAAAGCCGGAGTAAACCCCATGGGTGGATGTCTGCCCATGCTGCTCCAAATGCCCATATTGATTGCCATGTTCCGCTTCTTCCCCGCCTCCATCGAATTGCGGCAGGAGAGTTTCCTTTGGGCTTCCGATCTGTCCACCTACGACAGTATCTTTAATCTGCCCTTCAACATTCCCTTTTATGGCAATCACGTCAGTCTGTTTACACTGCTGATGGCCATCACCAACATCATCTATACCCGCATTAATCAGGAGATGACCCAATCGTCGGCTCAAATGCCGGGAATGAAAGGTATGATGTACATGATGCCGGTGATGTTCCTTTTCTTCTTTAACAGTTATGCCGCCGGTCTCAGCTACTATTATTTCATCTCAACGCTGATCACCATCGGACAAACCATCCTGATTCGCCAGTTTGTCGACGAAGAGGCCATCATGGCCAAACTGAAAGCCAATCAGAAAAAACCGGTGAAGAAATCTAAATTCCAAGCCCGACTGGAAGCCATGCAAAAACAACAAGCACAGATGCAAAAAGCCGGAAAAGGGAAAAGGAGATAGTTTAAGAAGATAGTGAATAGTATGATAAAGAAGGCCGGGTTTAGATAACTCGGTCTTTTTTTAATGAATTAAACAGTGAAACCATTTGCCACTCTATGATAGCAACTTAAATTCACCAACCTCACATCCAATCATATAAAACTGATAATAAATTGACACACAAATCAAATGTCCGGCCTCGAGCCTCTGACCTCTGGCTTCCGGCCCAACATTCGGATATGATAAACAATACGACAATGAAGATTTTAGTAGCCGGCGCAACCGGATATTTAGGACAATTCATAACACAGGAACTGATTAAAAGAGACTACGAAACAACAATCGTCGTCCGCAAAAAAGAGAAAGTAAACCTGAATGCTCCGAACCTTGAAATTGTTGAAGCACAAGTAACTCAGCCCGAAACATTGGCAGGTATTTGCAACGGGGTGGATATCGTGATCAGTACCGTAGGGATTACCAGACAAAAAGATGGTCTGACCTATATGGATGTGGATTACCGGGCCAATGCCAATTTGTTGGAGGAGGCGAAAAAATGCGGTGTTAAAAAGTTTATCTACATCTCGGTGTTAAACGGAGAAAAACTCAGACACCTAAAAATTTGTGCGGCAAAAGAAATGTTGGTCGATACGCTAAAATCTTCCGGATTGGATCACTGCATCGTCCGTCCCAACGGATTTTTCTCGGATATGAGCGATTTTCTTAATATGGCCAAAGGCGGAAAAGTTTATCTTTTCGGAAACGGAGAATTAAAGCTGAACCCAATTCATGGGAAAGATCTGGCTGAAGTGATTGTTGATGCCATGGAGCAGGACAAAAAGGAGATAAACATTGGAGGGCCCGATTTACTGTCTCAAAATGACATAGCCGCATTGGCTCTGAAGGCCATGGGAAAACCCATAAAAATAATCCATTTACCCGATTGGCTAAGAAAATTCGCATTGTGGTCTGTTCGTACTTTTACCGGGCCAAAAACTTACGGGCCCATTGAATTTTTCCTGACAACCATGGCCATGGATATGCAATCCCCTCAATACGGAATTCACAAATTGGAAGATTTTTTCAACGAAACGGCAAAAAAAATGAGTTGAATGTCATTACAACCCATCAATGGAATCAACTGAGAATGACGATTGGAGCCGAAAGCACCACCTGAACAACGATTCCAACAGAAAAGAAACGTCCCTCACCCAAAAAAAGAAGGAAACTTTTCCGAGTCAACCGGATAGCGCATAAACAATAAAGCAACCTCCTATCCTTGAACTATTCGGTAATTTCAAGCCGGTTCCCTTCGCAATCTTCTACCACACTCTCGTAATATCCGTCACCGGTAACTCGTGGCTCACCCAAAACCCGATAACCATCGGTTCGCAGCTGCCCTGTGAGACGGTCAACATTCTGACGGCTACCTACCGAGATGGCAAGATGAGTCAACCCCGGCGCAAAGGCACCATTCCTCTCCCCCTCCCCGATATCGGGATTATGCATCAACTCTATTCGGGTAGTCTCTCCTTCGAACGACAAGAAATAGGATGAGAATTTCTTTTGCGGATTCACATATTTGCCACTGCACAGGGCACCAAAATACCTGACATAAAAATCTCTAACCTTATCAAGGTCTCGTGTCCAGATGGCTATATGGTCTATTTTCATGGTACAATTCTTTTAACCCCAACAAAATTATACAAAGTTGACACAGATTGATTACCACCCCAATAATTTCGGACTTTTAAATCTGCATAAAGGTCTTAGACTTAATCATAAACCTCTTTAACCTAATCATAAACGTCGGAGACCTTAGCATAAACGTCGGAGACCTTAACATAAACCCCGGAAACCTTAGCATAAACCCCGGTGACCTTAGCATAAACCCTGGTGACCTTAGCATAAACCCCGGAAACCTTAGCATAAACCCCGGTGACCTTAACATAAACCCCGGTGACCTTAACATAAACCCCGGAGACCTTAGCATAAACCCCGGAGACCTTAGCATAAACCCCGGGGACCTTAGCATAAAAGCATTATCCCCCAACAATCGGGATTGATAAAGCAATTGAATACGGAATTAGCAGTAGCCATAAAATCTGACCCTCCACAACATCTATGTATCTCAGAAATGGGAGCGATTACGAACTGAAAGCGTTCAACCTCATCCCCGAAAACACATGTCTGATTAAACCTCACTGAATTTTGAGGTATTAAAACAGGTTAGGGCCCATCCTATTAAACAAGTTGTAGCGGCTCATACTCCTAAATATTGTGTTGGGTTGAATTATTCTTTTTGAATAATTTCAAATTCACCATATTTAGTTTTCAAGTCTGTTAAATTGGTTGGATGGCCCAATAAATACATGTCGAAAAACTGCAATAATGCATCGGTAGTTAACCTAAAGGCTTTGTATGGATTTATCGTTCCTGATTCGTTTATAAATTGTAAATGAACCATTAATGGAATATCCATAAAACTAGCGTGACCGCTATTTTTTATTTTAGCATCATAAAAAGCAATGGAACTACCATTTCTAAATGCATAGGTATTAAAATTTGGATGTGGGTATTTCCAGTCTGAAGAAATAATGAGAAAGGGTTTTGTGAGGGTCGAATCTATCATATCACCCCATTGAACGCCATCTAAACTAACACCTGCAACAATTCTGTTATTTTCCAGAATTGATTGACCTATCGCCGAACCGCCCTGAGAATGTCCGCAAACACCAATTTTATTTGTATCTATATGATTTGCCAAAAATGATGCTTTATTCCAGGTATCCAATTCATTAATTACCGAAGAAATATCCTTTGACCACCGTTTTGTTATTTCTGCAGCAATATAGTTTTTCAAAATATGATTTGATATTAGAAGTTTTTCTTCTTCAGTTTTAGCATTGTTAAAGTCTTGCCGGCTTTTCCACGCCAATTCTCCCATTTGTTGAGTACTGACATGTTTTTCATCATATTCTTTATGGTAGAGTTGAATAGTACCGTCCGGAAACAATGTTCCTGTACTTTCGTAGGTATGATTAATATTCATTACAATATAACCGTGACTTACAAGTTCTTCTATAATAGCATAATAACCGGAAGCTATGGAATAATAACCGTGGGAAAAAATTAAAACAGGGAATTTTCCGTTAGCTACTTCAGGCGATTTGTATGTGTGGGTTTCAACATAATCTAAATAATTGAAAGTTGATTTTGGTAAGCCATATTTTTCAGCAAAACCAATTCTTTCGCCATCATTTAAATAGGGTTCTTTCTCTTCATTTTTGACTTCTGCGGGATACCACACTTTAATCATCAGTTCTCTTTTATCATCACTATTTTCTGTGATTTTCTCCTCTCTGTCGGTTTTTAAATGAATATAATCTGAACCTATTTTATATTTCCCGGTAGGTGTTGGCAAACTAAAAACCGGCAGAACATAGGGCAAACCCCAGGCAAGTATCAATATTATGAAAAATGTTAATCCTCTAATTGTTTTTTTAATCCAACCTCCCTTAAAAAATAAAAGCTCTTTATAAAGACACCAAACTAAAATTAGAGTCATTAAGTAGCCTGGTATCATTTGCCATCTATAGCCCTCAAAAATAAAATGCAGAACAATTAAGCCTCCAATAATTATTAATGGAAACTTTTTGTTGAAACGATAGCCTCTGGTTGAAATATAAAAAGGAAAAACTGTGCTAATAAGTAGTAAAATGATTTCAAAAAGTCTCATAATTATTTTTTTGCACAAATATCGACCTCAAATGCTTAGATTCAAATAAAATGGAATAGACAAACGATGGACAAGCCTATTATTATGACTATTTAATATTTAAAAGCGTTGTAAAAAGATCATCATCAGAGGTGAGTCCTAACTTTTTCCTGAGCCGATATCTCGCTTTATTCACGCTACCTTGTGTTATATTTAACAATTGCCCTATTTCCTTTGAACTTAAATTTAACCTTATCAGAGCACACAACTTTATTTCATTTGAAGATATCTCCGGACATATTTTTTTCAGAGACTGACTAAAATTTGGATAAATTTTTTCAAAATTGGAATAAAAGGGGATAAGATTAGGACTGTTTGAACCAGATTGTGTTAATTGATATAGATAATCAGTTATATCTGTCTTTAGTTTTTTAATATTGTCCTCTAAAATTGATAATTTAAGTTCGTCATTTTTTCTTTCTAACTGATTGTATTTTAAAATCTTTTTTTCTTGCCTGGATTTGATCCTGGCAACTTGTTTCCTTCTTATATAAAAAGGAACCACGATGTATAAGAGGATGCATAAAGCTAATGCAGATATAAATAAAATGCTGAAAACAAACCAGGTGTCAGTATTAAATCTAAAATTCATTAATCAAGTGTTTTTTAGTAACATGTGGCGACATATAGTAGCCGGTGGCGCTGCTCTTTCTGCAACCTTACCCTATATAGGACAGCTCTAAAATTGACATTTTCTTTTTTTGAAACCAAAATTCCAAATGCATGTTCAGTGAATAAAATGGTTCTGTCAAATGCGGCTGAGGCACGAAGTCGTTTATATACCCTTGACAGGTTCTGAAGACGGCCTGTCTTTGCGATTAAGGTTTTGGATGTCACACCTTAAGGTTTAAACGCCCTTCAAATTGAATACACAATTGCTGTAGCGTTATTGCCCAGTTTTGAAGAAATTGGGTCCATTTCTTTTCAATATTTTCAGTGGTCAAATAAATTAACTTCAGAAGTGCCATATCGCTGGTAAATGCTCCTTTTGTTTTGATTACTTTCCTTTCCTAGCTTGTTACCGAAAGAACGTTCTTCTTCCGACAAATGATTTTCCATTTCTGCGGGAAGAGCGCTTTCCAGAAATTCCTTTATGATGGGCGCAAAAACGCCTCCTTCGCCTGAAAGTAATTTTCCACTACGTAATTGTTCTAAAGCCAAGTCGCGCAGGGCGCGATACTCGGGTGTTTCTTTTTTCTTGTCTGCCATAAACTGCAATATAAAGATTTATTAGTTTATGGACAGAGTTTAATTTACACTCTCATTTGAGGCCTCAAACGAACTTGATAGAACCAACTTGCTCACTGAATATGCATTTGGAATTTTGGTTTCAAAAAAAGAAAAATGTCTATTTTAGAGCTGTCCTATAAAGGGAAAGTCTACAGGTTACATTCATTAAATTGGCACATTTTACATAACACACAAAATAAACAAAAAACAACTATTTAAATCTTTTAAGTTATGAGTCAAATTGAAATTGGTAATAGCTATGCCAAATTTTTAGATTCTTTTTTAAATGTTGAAAACATAGATGATTTGAATTCATCAAAAAATGAAATTTCTAAATCTATTTACAAGCAAATATTTAAAATTAAAGTAGCTCAATGGAAATATAAAGTAAAGTTTAAAAGAAGGAGAAACATGGCTATTTCAGATTTGTTTCAAGATATAGTCGCATTTTATATTTCCCGATCTTTAGGATCAGACTTTGAAGTCATTATTGAAGAAAAAATTGGAAAATTGCAACCGGACATCCTAATTAAGTATAAAAACAAAAACATATTCATCTTAGAAATAAAAACAACCATTGGGTGGGACAGACGAATGCATGAGAAAGGTGGTAATATGGAAAAAAGAATTAAAAAATTATCTGAGGCAGCAGGAATTCCTGAGGATAATATTGTCTATATATTCATGTCTCCTTGGAATGTTAATAAAAAATTTGCTGCGAAATATTGGGATTTGCAGGAAGATCGCCCGAAAGAATTACCCAAAGAATTTCCATATAATAAAATACGACCATTATTAACTAATGATGACCCTTTTTACTGGAAACAAAATAGGAATTCAAGATATGAAGATTTCAAAGAATTCTCAGACCAAGAAATTGATAATTATGCAAAAAAAGGTATTGTAATACCGCTTGAATTAACAATAAATGAAATAAAAACAGCAGCATCAAAATGTAATTTTATTCATCCAAAGTAGGTATTATAATTAGTAGAATGATGCTATGAATTAAGAATGATTAGTGAGACAATTCGGTTTATGATTTAATCCGCAAGTTACAACTCATTCCAAAGCAATAGAGTCAGAAATGATCTTTTCTAAAGAAAGTTAAGGATAGAGTGTGACGTTTGAGGTGCAGAGACATCACATATCTAATTTTCCTCTGCGCCTTAGCGTCTCTGCGTTTAAAGAAGACATGAAACAGGGATATTATGGCACATTTTGAACCGTTATAAGCGCCTTGGGGCCACAACCGCCTTGGGCAGATCCTAAAAACTCCCTGAAAACCTTTTAGAAATTGGTTTCGAAAAAAAAATTCTACTTTAGCATTGTCAGAAAAGCCTAACTCCCCGGGCTCACGAACCAGCTTAATAGACATCAAGGGAAACAGAACTTCCGACCGAAACCAATCAACGGGTGGAAGAAATCTTACTAACAAAGAAATTCAACAAAATGGCCTTAAACTATATAGAAATCAACAAAAAGCTCTGGAACAAAAAAACGGAGATTCATTACCATTCCGAATTTTATGACGTAGAGGGCTTTATCCGGGGTAAAGACTCACTCAATCCGGTAGAGATACAATTGTTGGGCGACATTAAAGAAAAAACCATATTACACTTACAATGTCACTTTGGTCAGGACACGCTATCGCTATCCAGGCGCGGTGCCCTTGTCACTGGGGTTGATTTTTCAGACAAAGCCATAGAAAAAGCCCGTCAACTCAATGAACAATTAAATGCCAATGCCCGATTCATCCAATCAGACATATACCAACTTCCCGGGATACTTAATGAAAAATTTGATATGGTATACACCTCCTACGGGGTTGTTGGTTGGTTGCCGGATATGACCAAATGGGCGCAAATCATTCATCATTTTCTAAAACCCCACGGCGAATTTATCATGGTTGAATTCCACCCCATAGTTTGGATGTTCAGCGATGATTTTAAAAACATAGCGTATAATTATCTGGATTCAGGCCCAATAATTGAAGAAACGGAAGGAACCTACGCCGACCCGGATGCTCCGGTAAAAGAAAAATCGGTGGGCTGGAATCACGGATTGAGTAAGGTCATCGATTCCCTTCTAAAAGCCGGATTAAAACTTACTGATTTTAAAGAATTTAATTATTCGCCCTACAATTGTTTTAAGAACATGACAGAGGTTGACGACAGAAAATTCAAAATCAAAGGGCTGGAAGATAAAATACCATTGATTTATTCAATAAAGGCAATAAAAATTTAATTCAGCCACATTATTCCCGAAATATGGATTATCACAATAACCATATAACACTTTAAACACCACCAAAACAGAACAAAAAAGTCTGCATAAAGGTCTCCGTGCTCCGCATAAAGGTCTTTGGGCAAAGCATAAAGGTCTGCAACTTACTTACAAGAAAGGGCTATTTTTTTCCTTAAAGTCAAAAATCCATATCTTCGGAGCAACAGTCATCTCATTCATCTCAATTGATAAAAAAAATGAAGACCCAACGAATTATTCTGCTTTTATTTTTTCTGCCCGTAATGCTTTTCGGACAGACCATTGAGAAACCGCGGGGTTGTTTTGCGGGCACCAACGGCACGCACCCCGATGTTCTTTCTCACCCTGAGGCCAGAGGTGTTTTGCTCATGGAAAAGTGGTCGAACCTGGAACCCACGCCGGGTAGTTATAACTTCACCGAGTTGGATGCCAGGATAAAGACCGTAAAAGCGGCGGGGTTAAAATATGCCCTGGCCATTGCGGGTGGTGCCTTCGGAAGCCCCGGTTGGTTAATAGACCAGCTTAATGTGGCGTATCACGATTTCACCTATCAGGAACAAGAGTGGCGGTTGCCATTATGGTGGGATACCACCTGTTATGAAAAGTTGACAGAACTCATCACACAGCTGGGAAACCAATATGCCATGGATACCATGCTGTCGCATGTATATGTCACCCAAATGACAGTTAATGGGGTTGAAGGACATCTTAACGGCGTGGATATGAACCAATTTGTTGACGATGGTTACACCGATGAAAAATGGATTAGTGCTGCCAAAAACACCACTTACGCCTTTGCCAGTGCCTTTCCCGACAAGCCGATAGTTTTCGAAGTGCATGAAATAAACCGCGACACCATTGTTCCGGCCATCATCATGAATGATTTGCTGGATGATGCCGGTCTGTGTAAGAGAGTTGGTTTAGCCATGTGGTGGCTCTCGGGGAAAACATCTTACCAATCGGCACTGCTCGACTATATCCGTAATTTTGCGGGGGATAAATATGCGCAGGTGATCAGTCGTTCGGATAAACCTGAGAAATTTCAAGACAATTATTATGGTTCTGTTTTTTCGCAGGCTAAGGATTTAAACATCCGCTATATTGAACCCTGGCCTTATGAGTTTCAGCACCACACCTGCGACTCCCTGATGGAAGATTTTAATGCCTGGGCCGACACCCATTTTTCAGATTCCGACACTTGTACGCCTTCGGCAATAAAGGATGATGCTATTGTGCCAAACGCCAATGTTTCTATCTTTCCCAATCCCACCAAAGGACAAGTGAACATAAACATTGACAGCCCATACCGGGATATTGAAATCCAATTATTCAACGCAAAGGGTGAGTGTTTGTTATCCGCCTGCAACACAACTGAATTAAATATTGAACCGTTGCCCCGGGGAACTTATTTTCTTAAGCTATTGATTGACGGCACTACGGTAACCAGGCAAATCATTAAAGAGTAACATGCATCAACCTGCGCCAAAACCCGTATATTTCCATCCCAAAAAAGAATGATACCAATGCGAAATAACGTGGCCGGCATTAGTTTGCCCGGGCCGCTGAATGGGGTACATCAGCCAATCAGTATCATCATCAACAGAGTGACATGGACTACCGCGACACCGTATTTATAGCCGTTGCCGAAAATCTGAACTTTTCCAAAGCAGCCGAAGAGCTAAACATCAGTCAGCCGGCGGTGACCAAACACATCCGCGAGATGGAAAACCGGTACAACACCAATCTGTTCGAACGGAAAGGCAACAAGGTCTATCTGACGCCTGCCGGCGAAAAGGTGTACAACCGTTTTAAAGAGATTGCCCGCAAATACCGGGAACTCGATTTCGAAATCGGACAATTGAACCACCATATCTCGGGGACCTTTAAGCTTGGGGCCAGCTCAACCATATCGCAATATGTGATACCGCGGGCCATTGCGTCGTTTCATAAACGCTACCCGCAAATCGAATTAATCCTGATGAATGGCAACTCCTTTGAGATGGAAAAACTACTGTTGGAAAATCAGATTGATATGGCACTGGTAGAAAATCACACCTCGCAGGCCGGCATCAGCTATAAAAATTTTCTGGACGACGAGCTGGTGGTGGTCACCGGCGCCAACAGCGTCTATGCCAAACGGAAGCAGCTGACATTAGATGAGTTCAGGCAAATACCCATTGTATTGCGCGAGCAAGGTTCCGGGACACTGGAAGTAATTCGCGAAGCACTCTCGCGGCATGGTATAGAAATCGGAACGCTCAACACCCTCATTCACCTGGGCAGTACCGAATCGATAAAGAATTTCCTGCTCGACTTTGATGGTTTGGCCATCGTTTCGGAAAAAGCCGTAACAACCGAACTGTATCTGAAAACCCATGTACAGCTAAAGGTCAAAGGCTTTTCCATCCATCGCCGGTTTCGCATTGCCTGTAAGCAGGGACACAAGAGCCGGCAGGTGGAATTGTTCGAAAATTTCCTAGCAGACTATAACTTTTAGTTATCATACCCAACTATTTTGTATTTGCTTTGGTCATAGCGTACCGGTAATTTTGGCCGGCAAAAAACAGAGATATGATTATCGCAAATGCAATTATTAGTGTCAGGAATAAGGGAAAAGAATTCTTTGGAAACCACGAGCGGCTATATGCAATCGTTATAGGGTGTTGCTTTCTTCCGTTTATATCGCCGGCCATAGCGTTGTTTGCCGGACTCCTCTTTTCGCTGCTGGGGATGCGGCACCGCAACATCCACCAATACACCTCCCGCATTCTGCAATGGTCTATAGTGCTGATGGGCTTTGGGATGAGCCTGGAAGAGGTAATCACCGCCTCCAAAAGCGGGTTTGTGGAAACGATAATCTCGGTAACCGGGGTTATGATGACAGGAATATTTCTTGGCAAACTCTTTCGGGTGGAAAAAAACATATCGCTACTGATATCCACCGGCACGGCTATTTGCGGCGGCAGTGCCATAGCGGCGGTAGCACCCATACTGAAAAGCGAAAATTATCAAAACTCGTTTGCATTGATGGTGGTCTTTGTCCTGAATGCGGTGGCGCTGTTTATCTTCCCGGCCATTGGTCATACGCTTGGCTTAAGCCAGGAAACCTTCGGCAACTGGGCAGCCATTGCCATCCACGACACCAGTTCGGTGGTGGGGGCCGGCGCAGCCTATGGCGAAAAAGCGTTACAGATAGCCACCACCGTCAAGCTCATCCGGGCATTATGGATTATACCGCTGTCAATAGTTATCGCCCTGGTAAACAAAAGCGGCAAAGGGGCCATCAACTTCCCCTGGTTCATACTGTTTTTCGTGGGGGCCATTCTTTTTGCCAATATTTTCCCCGAACTGCAAAAAAGTTACGCCCACTTCTACTGGCTGGGCCGTCGCGGCATGGTGGTCGCCCTGTTTCTCATCGGCTCCAACATCACCATCGGTCAGATAAAACAATCGGGTGCCAAAAGCTTTGCTCTGGGCATCTCGTTGTGGGTCATTACGGCAACGGCGTCATTGGTACTTTTAAAATAGATATTTAGATGTAAGATTAGATTCTAAGATGTAAGATTTTTAGATTTAAGAGGTAAGAATTCCGAGGATATATATGGAAATAAGTTGATATAAATTGAAATAAGTAGCCTTAATTTCTTATAATCTAATATCGAATCTCTGGTTGGCTTCAAATGCTCCTCCTCGCTCACCCCCTAACCCCCTGAAGGGCATTGCTGTAAACTTAAGTGGCTAAAAGGTTGATAATGAAATGATAACGCGAGGGCAAACGGAGGCTTCCGCCT
>NZ_JBQTGH010000019.1:0-43753 GCF_052400625.1 Thermophagus sp. OGC60D27 | reverse complement strand
CCGGTAAAATTGGTGCCTCGGTTGTAATAATCAATAGAATCAATGCTGCCACCGGAAGCAAGATAGTCTTCGTCGGGAACAACGGTCATCAAAAAGCCACGAGTTTCGCCCGTCACCTGGTTGGTTTGTACCACAATTCGGGTACGGGAACGAACGACATCTTCCTTATTTTCATCATTCTGCAGACTAATTCCCTTCAGTGCTTCTGAATAGGTCGCTTCATCAGCCGGTGAAAAGACCGGTACTTCAACATTTTTAATATCTCCCAAAGTACGAGATACACTGTTCTCCCAATCACCAAATAAGGGGACATCGGTGATCTGCGAAGCAGAACTTTTCGTCGTCGATTCCATTTCCAGAAAAACATTTCCACCGGTTTGTTGATAAAACCACTCGCGAGCCTCTTCAACACTTTGGTAATCTATTCCGATTGGAGTCGATTCAGCCCTTTCAACCTCAATTTCATCTTTCTCTCAACCGGTTAACAAAAACAATGAGAGATAAACAAACAGAAATAGAACAATAGAATAAATGTGCTTCATCAGGCAAAGGTTTTAGTTAAGGATAAATTATACAATAAAGAATCATTTATATGAAGAATTGCCAAACAACAACCTTTAATACCTTCAAAATTAAAAACATCAAAAATAAATGTCAAGAAAGAGAAACATAAACAAGGAAGTAGTTTAATAATTTATCATTAACAAAACTTTTATTTTTTAATACCCCAAAGACACCAAACAGCTAAAAGAAATATATTATTAATACAGTTTACCCTAAATCCCCTGCCCCCAAAAAAACGTTCTGTTCGCTAATAATTAAGGTATATTTTAAACCGAAAACACCATCAAAAAAGGGCGGCTCCTGTTTTTGGAACCGCCCTTTTCTTTATGAATAACCTCATCTATTCCAAAAATCCCTGTTTTTTGAGGACATCCAGAAAGACCCTGCTGAAATGTTCGTTATTCTCTTTGGTATAGCGAACATCGGTGAAGACCTGTGCCAGGGTTTCCTTGTTGTTTTCGGCCACAAATTGTTTATTGACTTCCAGCGCTTCCTTTTCTTTAAAGAGTCGGTCAATATCTTCGGGTGTATAGTCGTGGTAGGTCTCTTGATGAACAACAGCCTCCAGTGGCAGTCTTTCCGGTTGAGGCGGGTTTTCATCTGGCCAGCCCAGCGTTACGGTAGCCACAGGCACCACACCTTTGGGAAGCTTTAAGATGTCAATAATTTTATCGGCATTGTAAGTCACGGTTCCCAGATAACAAATGCCCAAACCTTTGGATTCGGCAGCCACGCAAACGTTCTGAGCCACCAGCAAGGCATCGATGGCTGCTGCCACAAACGACTGAAAATTATCATACCCCGGCTCTGCCTTTCGCTGGCGACACCATTTATTGAACCGGTTGAAGTCGGCACAAAATGTAAGAGACACCGGCGCGTTGGAAAAAACCGGCTGATTGAAATGGGTAGGCGCTAACATCTCTTTCATCTGCGAGTCGCGCGTCACAACGATGCTGTATAGCTGCATATTACCCGTTGTTGACGCCCGGATGCCTGCTTGCAATAATTCATTTAACAAATCATCCTCTACCGGTTGATTTTTGTATTTTCGTATGGTTCGATGATTTAATAATACGTCTGTCATAACTGGCCTTTTTTATTCAGAATGCAAAGCTACAAAAAGAGGAAACTCTATTTATGATTATCGATCCAAAATTGCGATTTTTCAAACAAAATAGAGGCTGGCAAACAATAACAACCTACTTAACCGGCTGAATAACAGCAGCCCATCCTCCTCCGCTTTTCATCTCTATTTTCATCTTCTCACCGCCATTAATGGTAACTTCTTTTCTGGTGTAATCGCAGGCTGCCCGGTCGGCATTGATGCCGTCAGCAAAAACGGTGGCACGGTAACGCCCCTCTCCCAGAAATGAAAAATCAAGTTCAATTTCCCGGCTGTTCCAGTCGGTCATGGCACCTAAATACCATGTTTCACCTTTTCGGCGAGCCACTGCCACATACTCCCCCACTTCACCGGCCAGCGGAATTGTTTCGTCAAAGACGGTAGGTATCGAAGCAATAAATGCCACACTCTCAGGTTCCCGCATGTAATTGGAAGGATTATCGCAAAGCATGGAAAAAGGTGAATCGAACACCACATACATGGCCAGCTGATGGCATCGGGTACCCTGACTCATGGGTTCGCTATATACAGGTCTCCAATTATTACGATTGGCATTTTTCATGGCGCCGGGCGTATAATCCATTGGTCCGGCCAGATTACGGATATAAGGAACGGTCACATCGTATTCGGGAAATTCTTTGTAATCGGTCCATTTCACCTGTTCCTGACCATATACGCCTTCAAAAGTCAACACATTGGGATAGGTACGACTCAACCCGGTAGGTTTGTAGGCGCCGTGGAATAAAACAAACTGTTTGAATTCCGCTGCCTTTCTCGCGGCTTTATAGTAAAAATTAACCATCTTCTGGTCATCCCGGTTCATAAAATCAATTTTGTAACCTTTCACACCCATGCGGGAATATTTTTCAAAAACCTCATCCATCTGCTGATTCAGCGGAAACCATCCTGCCCAAAGTACGATGCCCACCCCCTTCTTATTTCCATGATCAATAATTTCCTGAAGATCTATCGCCGGAACCACATTCATCAGGTTGGTACTCTCCGACCACCCTTCGTCCAGAATGACATATTCGATGCCATTCTCTGCAGCAAAATCGATGTAATATTTATAGGTTTCGGTATTGATCCCTGCCCGGAAGTCAACACCATAAATATTCCAGTCGTTCCACCAGTCCCACGCCACTTTTCCCGGCTTGATCCAGGAGGTATCCTCCAGACGGGAAGGTGACGCCAGCTTATATACCAGGTCATTCCCCACCAGGTCGAAATCATTTTTACCTACCGCAATAACTCTCCATGGATAAGCTCTGTTGCCGTTGGTCTTTGCTATATAATCGGCCCGTCGGGTAACAAACGATTGCAAATTATTGTGTCCACCCTGTTTCTCTTCGAGGGGGAAAGGTGCAAATTCAGCTTCAAAACCAGTGCCCGCACCGTTGACGGTAAGAAACATCCCGGGATAATCCTCCAAATCGGCTTCGGTTACAACCAGAGAAGTACCGTCGTTATTCTTCACCAAAACCGGTGTAATAATCAGGGAATCGGGCTTTATTTGAGAAAGCGGAAGTACATCGTAGGTGCTTTCAAACGATACCTGGTATCGCCCCACCGGATTCTGTACATAGGGTACGTATGCCTCCCTGGCATCGGGAAATACAAATACACTCTTTTCACCCCTTATCACGATATCGCCTTTCATAGAGGTAACGAAACGGTAGGCCACACCATCGTTGTAGGCCCTGAAAATAAGACCGTATCGCCCCTTAAATACCATATTCAGTTCATTATAGCTGTTCTCAACCTCAGATTTTTTATAGAGAGCCGTACGGATTACTTCATCTTTCGATGAAGTAAATGAATTTCGCAATACCGGATTTTTACCCAGTACGCCATAATTCTCCACCTCCATTGCCATGACCGAGGGACCAGCAACCACATTACCATTTACTTTTAACACCCAGCTAATTTGGTCGGATATGGTTATTTCCACCTGAAGCGTTTTATCCGGAGAAACCAGATTGAGCACTTCTTCCTTTTTGGCATACGATGATATTGAAAAAGTTGCAATAATCATCAATAAGGCAACAAGTCTGTTCTTCATTTTTATAAAGATTTAGTTATCAAAAGATGGATTATAAGATTTTAAGATATAAAGATGTAAGTTATAAGATTTTCGATAAATTATCACCACCGGCAAATTCATAAGGCTTATTTCCTTCCATAAAAAACTATGGATTACGAATGTCCATGTGGCATTGTTCAAATATACCAGTTATTTTCAAACCATGGGAAGTATAATAACCAAACATTAATTAGTTGATAAAAAGAAACAAATATGACCATTTTCGATTGTCGCAAAAGAACATGTATTTAACCATTTTCATGCGGGTTCCATTAGGCCATTAACTCATATATAATTTATAAAACAATGTAAGTATCATAGTAACTGTAAATTCGTTTTACAATCAGACAGACAAAACAAGACATTAAAAAACAGTCATTTAACCCTCACCTAAACAAGAATTTTACAAAATGACTAATTTTTTAGTCATTTTAACATTAAAAAACTTGCATGACTAATTTTTTAGTCATTACTTTGTATTGGGATTGACAAAAAGCACTTTAATAGATTTATAGATGTAAGATTAACAGATATTAGATATTTTATATAGGGAATCAATACATCAAAGTCTCAGCTTTAACCGATTGGTTTCCCTGATAGAACGATTAATAAAATGTGGCACACAAAAAAATAGAAAGATGCAGTTAACAAAAGCCGAAGAACAAATAATGCAAATCCTTTGGGAACTGAAAGAAGGCGCAGTACGCGACATACTGGCAAGATTTGATGACCCCAAACCGGCGCGAAACACGGTATCCACCATCGTGCGTATCCTAGAGAAAAAGGGTTTTGTGGGGCACCGGCAATTTGGGAATGTGCACGTTTACCATCCTTTGGTACAAAAGGAAGAATACTCCAAGACCTTGCTTTCAGGGGTATTGAAAAAATATTTCAACAACTCTTTTCCTGCCATGGCCTCTTTTTTCGCCAAAGAGAACAATCTTTCTTTGAATGACATAGAGGAAATCCTGGAAGAGGTAAAAAAAGAAATTAAAAAATAAAAACCGACAGTTATGGAATCGCTGCTCATATACATATTAAGATCCTCGGTATGGTTAATTTTATTTGGCTCAATATATTTCCTTTTCTTACGGAACGAAAGGTATTTTTTTCTCAATCGCCTGTTCCTGTTGGCCGGGATGATAGCATCGCTTTTATTTCCGTTAATTACCTGGCACTACACAATAACGGTTAACATGGGGCCGGAAACCATATCTGCCGGGGCTCCGTTTGCATCCGCTGTTGTGGAAAAGGAAACAAATATCTGGACCCTACCAAATTTCATATCCGGAATTATTGTTCTGGGCTTCGTGATCCTTTTTTCCAAAACTGTCATTCAAACCCTGAAAATTTTGGCAATTGTCCGACATTGCCCCATTGAAAAACTTGACAATATAAAAATAGTACGTCAACACCCTTTCCGAACTTCTTTTTCCTTTTTCTCCTATGTATTTGTCAATCCCAATCTCCGGGAAAAGGAAATACAGGAAGTTATTTCGCACGAGAGGGCTCATATTGCGCAATATCACTGGATCGATCTGATGCTGATTGAATGGATCAGGCTCATTCAATGGTTCAATCCGATGGCATGGTTATATGGCCAGTTCATCCGGCAAAACCATGAATACCTGGCCGACAGGGCAGCCATCCATTCTACCGGCAACCCGGCTGTTTACAAAGCCATCCTTCTCAATCAAATGGTAGGTGGCGAAGTCATCAGCCTGGGAAATTATTTTAATTATTCACTCAACAAAAAACGTTTTATCATGATGACCAATAAATCAACTTCCATTATCAGCAAACTGAAACCGTTAGTTGTATTGCCTTTTATAGCTTTTGTTTTTTATGCTTTTGCAGAACCGAAATATCAATATATTTCCGGTATGGAACCTGCCACTAATGCGCCCGGTTTAATTTCCGATATGAAAGGAAAAACTGTTAATGGAATGGTCGTCCGGGAAAATGGTGAACCGCTTCCCGGGACCAGCATTGTGGTAGCAGGAACAACCTCAGGTACCGTTTCGGACAAAGACGGTAGTTTTACCCTTCAAAACATCAGCAAGAAATCTGAGTTGGTATTCTCTTTTGTGGGATACAAAACCACCAAAACACGCCCTGAATTTGGGAAAAACATGAAGGTGGTTATGCAAAAAGATACCATTGAAATTGATACCGGTGTTTCCATTACCATCAACAAAAAAGAACCCAAAGAAAAACCGCTCATCTTCCTAGATGGCAAAGAGATGCCCTATGAGGCATTGGAAAACATCGAACCGACAGCAATTAAAAAGATTGAAGTTTTAAAGGACAAATCGGCCGTTAGGAAATATGGCGACAAAGGGAAAAACGGGGTTATCTTAATTCAAACCAAACTTAAAAAGGATGGAAAGAAAGAAGAAATAGTTGAGGTCCGCATTCAAAAAGAGAATGAAAAGGATACCCTCGCCCAACCCACCTTTTTCATTGTGGAAGAGATGCCCAAGTTTCCGGGTGGCGATCAAGCTTTACACGACTATATATTAGCAAACACCAACTATCCACCTAAAGCTAAAGAAGACGGTATTGAAGGAAGAGTATATATCTCTTTCATTATCTTACCTAATGGAAAGGTTGGCAATGTTAATGTGGCTCGCGGGGTTCATCCGCTACTGGATGAAGAAGCCGAAAGAGTCATTGCCGCCATGCCCGAATGGAAACCCGGAAAACAAAGGGGTAAAAACGTGGCAGTGCAATATACATTGCCCGTAAATTTTGCACTCAACGAGACAGATTCCGATAGTGACCAATAATTAAACAGAACAACATAATTTATTCCTATTGGTAACAGTTTCTGTAATGGGGAAGGCAATGTGTATCATTACCTTCCCCATTCCGAGTTCATAGCTACTAGTTTTTAGCATATTTTAATTCCCAAAATATTCCGGTCTAATAGCCTAATAGTCAATCAACCTAATCGCCTATTTTCGAAACCTTCATGCAGCGTTGCAATGCCTTCCGCTGTCTGCCGAAACCTTCATGCAGCGGTGCAATGCCTTCCGCTAACTGCCGAAACCTTCATGCAGCGTTGCAATGCCTTCCGCTGTCTGCCGAAACCTTCATGCAGCGTTGTAATGCCTTCCGCTAACTGCCGAAACCTCCATGCAGCGTTGTAATGCCTTCCGCTAACTGCCGAAACCTCCATGCAGCGGTGCAATGCCTTCCGCTGTCTGCCGAAACCTTCATGCAGCGGTGTAATGCCTTCCGCTAACTGCCGAAACCTTCATGCAGCGTTGCAATGGCTTCACATGAAAGTTTTCATCAGACGGTATCCTTGTATAGTCAAAGAAAGTATCTTAAACATTCCTTATTCCCTGCGCTTTTCCTGTTTGCCTGCTTTCACCGTAAGAGGTAACCCCGACACCATAAGCGTTACCTCATCGGCTTTTGCTGCAATATGTTGATTCATCCACCCCTGCAGGTCGGTAAAACGTCGCGCCACCGCATTGTCAGCATGTCCGCCCATACCTATCTCGTTGGAAATAACAATCAGTGTGGCTTTCTTCTCCAACAGTTTTTCAAATTCAAGTTTTGCCATTTCCAACACCTCATCCACACTTTTTTCCTGATTGTCGAAAAAAAGATTGGTCAGCCACAGCGTGATGCAATCGAGCACCACCACCCGCCCGTCAATGTCGACACGGGAAATATTAACCGGTTCCTCCAGATTGGTCCATTCGGGCCCGCGGTCTTGTCGGTGCCGCTCCACCCGTTGCCGGAAATCTTCATCCCAGATGCGGGCGGTAGCCAGATAAACGGGACGGTCTGTCAGCTGTAACGCCAGACGTTGTGCATAACTGCTTTTCCCCGACCGTTGTCCGCCTGTTATAAAATAGAGCATGGCTTAGAAGTTTAAATTGACAGATTAATAGATATTAGATTATTAGATGTAAGATTGTTAGATATTAGATTGTTAGATATTAGATGTCAGGGGCCGGAAGTCAGATTTCAGAAGTTCAAAAAAGACCATAATACTTATCGCCCTCTTAAATCTATTAATCTTAAATCTAACAATCTAATATCTAAAAATCTAACATCTATTAATCTATCCTCCACCATTTGTCCTACAAATATTTCACTTTATAATACTCATTATTATGCCATTCGAGGCAAAATACGTCTCCGTAGTCGATATGAAGGGCAAAAATTTTTCGTGGTGAAGCCTCCAGTAAATGAGCCAGCAGGGCTCTCAGCAGGCCGGCGTGAGTTACCACAAGAATATTGTTATAACTTGTTTGTACCACCTCTTCCAGAAAAGTCAGCACGCGCTTTTGAACGTCAAAGAAGTTCTCCCCACCATGTACTTTACAGTTGATGAAATCTTCGCCCCATGCCTTTTGTTCTTCCTGCGAAATGTCGACCCAGGGCTTCAGTTCCCAACGGCCAAAGTCTATTTCGCGCAAATGTCGGGACCGAACAATCTTTTCCGGCGTCAGGAATGCTTCGGCCAGAGTGGTACATCGTATGAGCGGACTGGAAAAACAGATTTCCGGGCGCACCCCTTTAAGTTTTAATCCAACCTTCTCAACAGCCATTGCCAATCCTTCTTCCGAAGGCTTTACATCTGAGATACCGTAACAGATTCCCTGTGGCACCTCGGTTTTGGGATGACGCATAAAATAAATTCGCTTGGGCATACTTCCTTTCTTTATATTTAAACCATAAGTTTAAAAACTTATTCATCCGTATAAATTTTATCTAAGTTATTGGCTGGATGTAACTCGCATGGCTTAGTCAAATTTATACATGTACTTTTGTGGCAGCAAGCCGCCATGCTCGTTTCATTAGTATAAAATTTACTTATATAATTAGTTTAAAGTCCATTATGGCCAGCCCACACCCCTTAATCCCCTAAAGGGGAAATTTCCCAACCCGCAATCATTAAATCGATAAATCTCACTTCTGCCTTCTGCCTGTGCACTTCTGCCTATATCATTTTATACATGCTCTTTTGTGGCAGCAAGCCGCCATGCTCGTTTCTATTGTAATACGACAAACAGAACAGCCATCACCAACACTTCATTCAGCTGCTGCACAGCTCCCAGACAATCGCCGGTATAGCCGCCAATCCTTGCCTTAAACCACCTGCCGGCCATCAATGCGGATATAATTACCATAGGCACCGAAACCAATAACCACCATGAACAGAAATATATCAGGGGGACAACGCCTAAAACCGTGGCAATAAAAAAACGTCCGGCAGAGAGGGGATGACTGGTATCCCTCGACTTGGAAGCGCCCGACGGTCGCGCATAAGGCCACCGCATGGCGATAATCAAAACAGACCACCGGCTTAAGGCATGTGATGCCACCAATACCGCCGGCACCACGGAACTATCCGTCTCGGTCAGCAATACCATCTTCATCGCCAGCAACAACAACAGACCAAGAACCGCATAGGTACCCACCCTCGAATCTTTCATAATATGCAACCGCTGCTCAGCAGTATATCCCCCGCCAAAGGCATCGCACACATCGGCAAAACCGTCTTCGTGAAATGCGCCGGTAACCAATATGGTCACTCCTAACGCCAACACCACGGCAACCGACGCCGGGAACACCATACTTGCCAGATAATAAGCAACGCCTCCCATCAACCCCACCACCACACCTACCAGCGGAAACCAGGTAAGGGCCAGGTGCTGATTTTCTTTCCTGTATTCCACACGAATGGGTAACGACAAACGCGTAAAATAAAGAAATGAAGAATAAACTATTTGTAATTCACGCTTTAGCATTGGAAAGTGTTTCGTTTTTATTCCTTAGTTTATAATTTTTTTAACTCCCCTATCCCCTCCATCCGGTCAATCTCCACTCCGGCAAACAAGTATCTCCGCCTTGCGGCTCAGTCAGTAGCTAAAAGCCGGTATACAGTGAACAGAAGCCCCCCCAAAACCCAAGCCCCACTCATCAACATACGGTCTATCAAATCTTTTATCTAATAACCTATTGGCCCAATAGTCTATTGGCCTCTTATGTCTGCTACATTATACACCTTAGCCTCGCCGAATGAGGTCATTTGGTTCAGCATGGCCACGCTGCCCTGAACGATGGGATAAGCCAGTGCGGCACCGGTACCCTCTCCCAACCGCATTTCAAGGTCCAAAACGGGACGCCCACCCACAAAGTCAAGCATTTGCTTATGTCCCGGCTCCCCCGAACAGTGGGCAAAAATGGCATAATCGCGTACTGCCGGACAAATGGCATAGGCGGCCATAAAGGCAGAGGTTGTGATAAAGCCATCCACAAGGATGACCATGCGTCGCCGGGCCGCTTCCAGCATTCCGCCGGCAATGGTAGCTATTTCGAGCCCTCCGAAAGACGCCAGGTTTTCCTCCGGCCGTTCAGAAACACCATGTTTTTCGATGGCCTGACGTATCACCTGCGCTTTTTTACGTACCCCACTCTCATCCAGTCCACACCCCGGACCGGCACACGCTTCAACGGGGATACCGGCATAGACCGACAACAGAGCCGTGGCCGGTGTGGAATTACCGATGCCCATCTCACCAAAGCCCACCACGTTACTACCTTTCTCTGCCAGCGAAGCTACGACGTCCCGCCCGTTTTGGATGGCACGGTCACACTCGTTCAGCGTCATGGCGGGCTCCTTCAGAAAGTTGCGCGTTCCTTTCCGGATTTTCTTATCAATCAATTGCGGGTGGGGTTCAAAGTCAAAGTTAACACCGGCATCCACCACATACAGCTCAAAACCGTATAGCCGACAGAACAGTCCGATGCCCCCACCACCATTCAAAAAGTTTTTCACCTGTTGCCAGGTTACTTCTGCGGGTGCAGGGCTTACCCCTTCGGCGGTAATGTCGTGGTCGGCGGCCACCGTCAGCATGACCGGCGCCTTCAGCTGTGGCGTGGTGGTTTGCTGAATGAGTCCCACCTGCATTGCCAGCGTTTCCAAAAAACCCAGTGACCCTACGGGTTTGGTCTTCTGATTGAGGTTATACTGCAGTAGTTTTCTCAGCTCCGCATTTTCTGCGGGTTCAATGTTCAGGTTTTGTAATGCGTTCATTCGTATAAAGTTCACTTATATAGTTAATTTAAAATTTATTCCACCCACCGTCTGACCCGTCCTGATTTTTGTTTACAGAGCCTCAAAGCCCGGTGTTGAATCAATAATTTTACGGCCTCCTCACACTCTTAGTATTTCCGAAATGATGATGCCTGAAATGACCAGAGCAAGCATGACCACCTCCACAGCTCGGTTAATGCTTATGGTTTTCTTCAAATCACTTTTTTCCGGTTCACGCGGATTGGTGCCAATAATGGGCTTATGCATCTGCCGGCCGAAATAGGTATGGTCACCGCCAAACTGCACATTCAGGATTCCTGCCAGGGCCGCCTCCGGGTAACCGGCATTTGGGCTGCTATGAGCCTTCCCATACCGTAAGATAAACCGGCATGACCGCATGCTCCACCCACATAATGCCATTAACCAAGCGGTAATTCGTGCCGGAATGAAATTGGCAACATCGTCGAGCCGCGCGGCACCTTTTCCAAACTGTTCATATTTCTCGTTTCGGTATCCTATCATGGAATCCAGGGTATTCACCATCTTATAAGCCATCATTCCCGGCATACCTGCTATTGCCAGCCAAAACAACGGGGCCACGACCCCGTCGCTAAGATTCTCGGCCATTGTTTCCAACGTTGCAGTCTTGATTTCCCGCTCCGAAAGGGCAGCGGTATCCCTCCCTACGATGCGGCTCAGTTGTTTCCTTCCCGCTTCGATTCCCGATTCCAGCTTTTCAAAAACAGCTTTTCCTTCTTTTATCAACGTGGTACCAGCCAATCCGTAAAAAATGAACACCGTTTCAACCAGACCGCCGGCCATTGGCGACAAAGAAAAAAACAACTCCCACCCACCCCGGAAAAACAAATATACCACCATAACCGCCAATAGTGCCACCCCCCTACCTTTGAGCATACGATGTGTCCCGCTGTTCAGCCGATGGTCACACCAACCAATGATTTTCCCAAACCACACCACAGGATGCGGCAACCATGGCGGGTCACCAAGCAATCGGTCCAGCAAATAAGCTATTATTATCGCTCCTATATGAATCTTCAGCCCCATCGTTCCAATGCCCTGATTAAATAATTATTTTCCTCTTCCGACCGTACCGACACACGAAAAAAACGGTCGCCCAACCCCCTGAAGTTGGAAGCATCACGGATAAGGATACCATGTTCTTCTGCCAGTCTATTTTTCAGGATGGATGCCTCCACCGGCCCTTCCACCAGAAAAAAGGTGGTGGAAGACCAATGCACCCGAAAGCCTTTCAGCCGGTGAATACTGTTTTGTACTCTTTGCGATTCCTGCAATAGGGTCTTTATATTGAATCCGTCATCGGCATTTTGGGTCAGACAAAATTTTCCGGCCTCAATGGCCAGGGCATTGAGGCGCCAGGGCATCACCCTTTGCTTTAAAGCTTCAATAATATTTTTATTGGCCATCAGAAATCCCAGTCTGAGGCCGGGAATGGCAAAACGCTTGGTCATGGATTTTATGACCATCAGATTCGATGCTTTGGGCAAACAAGAAACTAAAGAACAGACCTCATCGGTAAAATCGACATAGGCCTCATCGACCACAAACAGGGTATTGGGATACGCTTCTATCTTTTGGGAAAGAATGCCTGTATCATAAATGGCTCCATCGGGATTGTTAGGGTTACAGAACCAAACCAGGTCGGCGGCAGAATAATCAACTTGCGAAAACGCAGAATGGTGATAATATTCAACGGAATGGTTAAACCGGACACAGGCCCCTTCATACTCTGAAAAAGAGGGATAAAAAATCCATGACTTTTTTGCCGCAAAGAGCTCTGCAATAAGGTATATGGCTTCCACCGCCCCGTTGGTGGCCAGCACATTTTCAGATGATAAAGCCATGCTTTGGGCTATCATCTCCACCCAATCCTCAGCCATAGGGGATGGATAGTGCTCAATTTTTTCCATACATCCTTTTAGATGCTCCTTCAACGCGGGTGAAGCGCCCCGGGGATTGACATTCGAACTGAAATTGTATCGAATGTCGGGATATCTGTAAATATCATCGCCGTGACCTGTCAGCATTACTCCATAATCTTATAAAGGGTATCCATATCAACATACTTTCTCAGATGGTCGGCCAGTAAATCATACTGCTGCTGCTTAAAGGCATCGTAATTTTGAGCAGCTGTTTTACCGGCCACGAAGGGGGACAATAAATCTTCAATCACCACGGGATTATCAAGAATACCATGCATATAGGTTCCCCAGATGCGTTGGTTCAGGCAGCACCCCTCCGCGCCACCCTTTTCCAATCGATTGAGGGGTTGGGCATCATCGTCCAGACGGGTACGACCCATATGAATTTCATACCCGTGGCATAATTCATCAAAATACTTAAACTTAAAGACAGTACGAACGGTGGCTTTTTCGGGACCAATGGTCGTTTCAACGGGCAACAGATTCAATCCGGGCAATTGTTCCAGCGCACTTTCGATATGATGCGGGTCACGGATAGTCCGCCCCATCATTTGATAACCGCCACATATGCCCACGATGCTCTTTCCTTCTCTGGCCTGCCGAACAATCTCGTCGGCAACGCCGTTGCTTCGCAACTCATTAAGGTCGGCAATGGTACTTTTAGAGCCGGGCAATATTATGAGGTCCGCCTTCCGAATCTCTTCAACATTATTGGTATAAAAGAGGTTAACCTTTTCTTCCTGCTCCAAACGGTTAAAGTCGGTAAAATTGGAAAGTCGGCGCAGTAAAATCACGGCTACATTAATTTTGTCTTCCACTGCCGCAAAGGCTTTACGCGCCAATGAGACGGAATCCTCTTCTTCAATTCGTATATGCCGAAAGGCAGGTACCACACCCAATACAGGGACACCGGTCAATTCTTCAATGATTTTTTTGCCTTCGTCGAAAAGGGAAATATCACCTCTAAACTTATTGATAATAATTCCTTTGATGCACTTTCGTTCTTCCGGCGATAATAATTTAATGGACCCGTAAACGCTGGCAAAAACGCCGCCCCGTTCGATATCTGCCACCAAAATGGTAGCGGCATTAACGGCAGTAGCCATGCGCATATTTACGATGTCATTATTTTTAAGGTTGAGTTCGGCAATGCTGCCGGCGCCCTCAATAACAACAGGATTATATTGACTTTGCAGCCGCTTAAACGCCTTCATAACCTCCTCAAACAACCAACCTTTTATCTCCCCTCTGAAATAGCTGCCGGCAGAATAGTTTCCCAGCACTTTCCCGTTGACGATGACTTGCGACTGCTTGTCGGAACCGGGTTTCAACAACACCGGATTCATGTCGGTGTGACATTCCAGCCGGCATGCTTCGGCCTGTACGGCCTGTGCTCGACCCATCTCGCCACCGTCGGCCGTCACATAGCTGTTGAGCGACATATTCTGCGCCTTAAAAGGCACGGGACGATATCCATCCTGCAAAAAGATGCGACAAAAACCGGTGGCCAGAACACTCTTCCCCACATCGGAACCCGTTCCCACAATCATCAGCGGATGTTTTAATGCTTGCATCAGTATTAATTTTATTTCAGTTATTGGTGGAATGAAACCCACATGACCTAAAGTTTAAACATGTTCTTATTTTAGGAAGCCTTCTTGCCATGCTCGTCTCTTTGAATTTATTTAGTTGAATTGCAAATCCACACCAACGAAGGCTGATGGAACTGAAAATTAGTCATTATCAATTAGAGTAACCACCACTGATGCCTAATGACTGTTGACTAACCACTAAAAATCCGACGGTGGATAAAAATAATTTTAGTTGAAATTATTCCACCTTGCATCCATAATGATTAGGAAAAACATGCCGAACACGCGCGCGAATGTTCTGAACATATACTTCTAACCCGGAAGCAAAATGTTACTTTTAACAAACTAATTCTGGCAGGTTTTCTGGCTCGCTCCGGTTTGAATGGCCTTCCCGTCCTACTTTGAAGCCTTATGGATTCAAAGTTCTCCTTCCCTGAATTCAAAGAAGGTATTGACAGTGGCAAGAAGTAATATTCAAACCTTTTAAAGAGCTTACAGCTGCGGGTACAGCTCCGGATTTTCACCGGATTCCCTTTTACAGACCATGAAGAAATCATGACCTGTCACCAAAATCTCAGGCAAAGATATTGGATTTTTGATAACTATAAAAACATAATATTTGTTTAGGATGAATCTAAAGGCGAGTGAAGAGTGTGAGCATGGCGGGTGAGATTGGTGATTATAAGTTCCGGCTTCTGGCCTCTTCGAATAACAGAAACTTTCATGCAGCGATGTAATGACCTCCAGAACGATTTGAAACCTTCATGCAGCGATGCAATGACCTCCAGAACGATTTGAAACCTTCATGCAGCGATGTAATGCCCTCCAGAATGATTTGAAACCTTCATGCAGCGATGCAATGGCTTCCAGAGTGATTGGAAACCTTCATGCAGCGATGCAATGACCTCCAGAACGATTTGAAACCTTCATGCAGCGATGCAATGCCCTCCAGAACAATTTGAAACCTTCATGCAGCGATGCAATGCCCTCCAGAACGATTTGAAACCTTCATGCAGCGATGTAATGGCTTCCAGAACGATTTGAAACCTTCATGCAGCGATGCAATGCCCTCCAGAACGATTTGAAACCTTCATGCAGCGATGCAATGGCTTCCAGAGTGATTTGAAACCTTCATGCAGCGATGCAATGGCTTCCAGAGTGATTTGAAACCTTCATGCAGCGATGTAATGGCTTCCAGAGTGATTGGAAACCTTCATGCAGCGATGTAATGGCTTCCAGAGAAGAATATTCACGGAACTGTGTCTTTAGAAAAAAAACAATTAATATAACGCCATGGAAAAATCACAGCGGAGTGATCATTAAACGGTGACTCACCTTACAAAACATAAAAACCCCAGAGCCGGAATAGATATATCATTTTCTCAACTCTGAGGAGATTCCCGGTAAGCAAACCTAATTCCGATTACTGCAATTCTATTCTTGCAACCGCTTCGGGCAATCCTTCGGAAACGGCCTTCACCATAACACTTCCCTTTTTACTGCCGGCACGTACAATGGCCAGACATTTCCCGTGAAACGCTTTTCGTTGATGACTCTGAAATGAGGTGAGGCTGGTCTGACTGCCATTATCGGTAGCGACGATGGAGGCCTCTCCATCCAAACTAAATTTGATCAAATTCTCGGCATCGGGCACGGGAACACCTTCTTTATCGGTGACGATGGCCGTGACGAAGGCCAGATCTTCTCCATTGGCATGGATTATTTCTCTGTCGCATGTCAAATGAATGCGAGCGGGCTGCCCGGCCGTATGAATGATTTTTTCTGCCACCCTTTGTCCGTTTTTTCGAGACACAGCTCTGAGGGTTCCGGGTTCGAAGGACACTCGCCACATGACGTGGAACTGTTCATCCGATTTACTTTTACTCCCCAACGATTTGTCATTCAGGAATAATTCCACCTCATCGGCATAATTGTAGTAAGCCCATACATCCACCGTTTGCCCTTCTTCCCAGTTCCAGTGAGGGAAAAGATGCAGTACGGTATCTTTCGACCATTCGCTTTGATAAAAATAGTAGGCGTCTTTGGGGAAACCGGCCAAATCGACCACCCCGAAATAGGAACTGCGCGAGGGCCACTGGTAAGGGGTAGGCTCTCCCAGATAATCGAAGCCGGTCCAGATAAACATTCCCGACAGGAAGTCATACTTTTTAATCAGTCGCCAGGTGTCGGCATGTGTTGATCCCCATGGGGCCCTGCAATTGTCGTAGGCCGAACAGGTATTACCGGGATTTCCGCCCTCAAACGGCACATCCCAGCGGTTAGGCCATACTCTCACGCTGTCCGACGGCATATCGTAGTAACCTCTGGTATGCAGTGATGAGTTGGTTTCGGTGGCAATGAACTTTTGTCCCGGAAAAGTTTTCGGGAAATCAGTCCATCCCTCATGATGATAATTAACCCCTATGAGGTCGAGAGCGCCCGACTGAATCAGATAATTGCGTGGGGATGGCTCATTATTGCCCGTGGTTATGGGACGAGTAGGATCCAACTGACGGACTATGGCGGCCAGTTCACGGGTTAACTCCACGCCGGAACTGTCCCATTGTTCCAGAATTTCGTTACCGATGCTCCAGATCATCACCGAAGGGTGGTTGCGGTCGCGCCGGATGAAATCGCGCAGATCTGTCTCATGCCACTCCTCCCAATGGTGTGAATAATCGTATTTCACCTTTGCGAGGGCCCACATATCGAAAGCCTCGTCCATAACGATGAAGCCCATGCTGTCGCACAATTGCAACACTTCTGGCGCCGGCGGATTATGAGAAGTACGAATGGCATTGACGCCCATCTTTTGCATGATTTGAAGCTGACGTTCCATAGCCCTTCGGTTAAAGGCGGCTCCCAGGGCACCCAGATCGTGATGCAGACATACGCCTTTAATCTTCACTGGCCGTCCGTTGAGGAAAAATCCCTTTTCGGCATCAAAATTAAAACTGCGAATGCCAAACTTTGTATGATACTGATCCATTAAATGTCCGTCGGACCATATCCGGGTGATGGCGGTATAAATCCTGGGCTGGTTAAGATCCCACAACACGGGATGGGGTACTTCCACCGAGTCGGAAAACGTAATTTTTTGGTTGGGCAAAAGCTCCTTATCTGCCGATTCAGTTTGAGCAACCACCTCGCCTTCGGGCGACACCACCTGGGTAATAACCGTACAGACAACAGGTTGGTCGAAGTCATTACTTACAGTACTTTGAATATGTACCACAGCCCTGTCGTCTTCGATATGGGGGGTCGTAATAAATGTTCCCCAATGATCGACATACAGGGGGTTAACGGTTGTGAGCCATACATTTCGGTAGATGCCCGCCCCGGAGTACCACCGAGAATTGGGCTGAAGACTGTTATCCACCTTCACGGCCAATACATTTTCTTTATCACCGAAATTCAAATGAGGGGTAAGGTCATAACGGAAAGAGATGTAACCATATGGTCGCTTTCCAAGGTAATGACCGTTGATCCAGACCTCACTGTTCATATAAACGCCGTCGAAATCGATAAAAACCTTTTTGTTTCGATCATTTTCCGGCAAGGAAAACGATTTGCGATACCACCCGACACCTCCGGGCAGGGCGCCGCCTCCCACATCGGCCGGATGGTCGGGACTAAAGGTTCCTTCAATGCTCCAGTCGTGCGGCAGATTGAGCACGCGCCATTTGGAATCGTCCAGGTCGGGACGATAATAACCCGAATCGTTTTCCAGACTATCCAATAAATTAAATTTCCACTCGTGCGTGAATTTCCTGACAACCCGAACATTTTCTTCATTTTGGGTACAGGAAGAGATTAGCAGGACTGAAAACAGGGATAAGAATACTATAAATCTCATTTCAATAATTTAAGTTATAATATTTCAACACGTAGTAAAAACGTCAGGGTGAATAGCATTACTTTGCAACATAAAGAATAAAAAATTCTTAATGGACCATACCGATGTAAAACTACTTTCCTGATCTAAAAAAACCAAATGATCGGCAAAAAGATTATGGCCCAGGCCATTTGCTTGTATCACCCTCTCCCCCCGTTTTGGCTCTCATCTCACGGGCACCTCCACCACCTCGCCATTGTAAGGTACCACCTGTGCGGTAGCGATATCGGGATCAAATTCGACGGGATGACCGGGCGATACAAAAACCACCTTAAACAGGCGTTTTTCCGGCATCCCGTCGAATGATCCTTCCCGTTTTCCGATAGTCAGGGTTTGATTTTTTTCGTTGTATGTGAAAGGTATGGTGGCAAATTGTCCTTTCTCATAATTATAGTTGGTGTTTTCGTCTTCGTACAGTTCAAAGCTTCCATCATCACCGGTATAGACATAAAGGGTGATGGTTTCAGGAATTTTTTCCATGGCATACTGAATTTGTGGGCCAACGGGAATGATGGACCCGGCGGGGACAAACAAAGGCATGCGTTCATAAGGAGCTTCCACCCGTTTGGTTTGTCCGCCTTCGACATATTTTCCGGAATAGAAATTATACCATCCTCTATTTTCCGGGAAATAAACATCACGGTGACGGGCCTTATAGTTGTATACGGGACAAACCATGAAGCCGGGCCCGAACATATACTGATCCCCAACATTAAAGACCTTGGTATCATGGGGGAAATCCATAACCAGTCCACGCATGATGGTATAATCGCGGTGATAAACAGCGCCGGCCAGACTATAGATGTAGGGCATCAACCGATAGCGCAGCTTATTGTACCAAAGCATGGATTCATAGGCCGGATGTCCAACCGGAGCAATATTCCAGATTTCCCGGTAGGGATACTGCCCGTGCACCCTGAAAAGAGGGGCAAAAGCACCGAATTGAAACCAGCGGGTATTCAGTTCGCGCCACTCTTCCATCTCTTCGCTTCCTTCTTTAGCCGTTTCGAAGCGTTTTTCGACACAGAAGCCGCCGATGTCCATGGTCCAGTAGGGCAATCCGCTCATGGAAAAGTTGATGCCGGCAGGGATCTGGGCTTTTAAATCTTCCCATACGGTTCCGATATCACCACTCCAGGTGGCGGTACCGTAGCGCTGCATTCCGGCGAACCCCGACCGAGTGAGAATAAAGACCCGCTCATTGTTATTTTGCGCCCGCTGTCCTTCATAAATGCCCTTGGCATTCATCAAAGCAAAGGCATTGAAATATTTGACCGATGGTCCCAGATGAGTGGGATTCATCAAGGCTTTGCGATAGTCCATGCTGGCATTGGAAAGAATATCGGGTTCGGTAGCATCGAGCCACCAGGCATCGAACCCTTTATCGTAAAGTTTTCCCTTTATCTGTTCCCAGAAAAGCTTTCGGGCGCCCGGGGAATAGGCGTCATAGAAGGAACCGATATAGCCGGGCGATATCCAGTCGCGGATACTGTCTTCTATGGCGCGACGATAGATCCATCCTTTTTCATCAAACGCCTTAAAATGTTGAGTCCCCAGATAAAACTTGGGCCACACGGAAATCATGATATGCGCATTGTTGGCATGCACTTCATCGACCATGGCTTTGGGATCGGGGAACCGTTCCGCATCGAATTCATGACTACCCCATTGGTCAACGGGCCAGTATGACCAGTCCTGCACGATGTTATCGATGGGAATTTGTCGTTTTCGGAATTCTTGCAAAACGCCGAGCAATTCATCCTGGGTTTTGTATCGTTCCCGGCTTTGCCAGAATCCCATAGCCCATTTGGGCATCACCTGAGCTTTACCCGTCAGCGTCCGATAGTTACCTATAACCTGGTCCATCGATTCGCCTGCCATAAAGAAATAGTTGATCTGATCGCCCATTTCCGACCAGAAGGAGATCCGGTTTTGCTCTTCGGCCGGTCGGGGGGTATGCACTTTTAAGCCAACATAAGAGACACCCCCGTCAGGGATCCATGCCAACTTCAGGTGATATTTTTTATTCTTTTCCATATCGACCCGGAATTTGGCCACTGACGGATTCCAGGCCGTCCGCCATCGATCGGCCATCAGTTGGCCGTCGATCCAGATTTTGGTATATCCGGCGTAGTAAAGCAGGAAGTGGAACACGCCACTCTCCCCCGGTTGCAAATAACCTTCCCAGGTAATCTCCGCCTGGTTAAAATCAAACCCCTCGGGGAAATTTTGTATGGTAGTCAGGTTTTCGTAATCAATGATGTCTTCCTGACGAACGGTATAGACATGGCTGGTCTCGTAATCATCCATGTAGGTAGCGGTCAGTCCTCCCTCCTCGCCGTCGGCATTAAAAAGCTGAAAGACGTTGATTTGCGAGTAGGGCCGTGGATCTCCAAACCGAGAAAGGGAATAATTATCCCATAGGATACCGTAATTTTGGGTGGAAACGATAACCGGAACAGAAACTTTGGTATTGTATTGAAAGAGCTCTTCGCTTTTTCCTTTATAGTTAAAGTCATGAGCCTGATGCTGTCCCAATCCATAGAGTCCCTCCTCGGCCGAAGACTCCCACTCCTGCTGTATTTCGTACCCCTTAACCCCATCTACCTCTATGGGCTTGAAGGTTTTACCACCGTTTTCTTTTTCCCGAAGGATAAGCTCTCCCTTGGCATTATAGAAATGCACCTCACCGGTTATTTTGGAAATTCGGGCTGATATTTTTCGTGTAGAAAGCATCACCTCGTCATCGGTTTGGGTGACATCAAAGTCTACAGGACGGTTGGGTGGCAAAGCAGTCAGGCTCACCTCGTCACTAAATTCAACATCTGCCGTGGCCGATACTTTTATGATTTCATCGGTATAGGGCTCCAGCCGCACGGCATGCAGCATCTTATCCGATGGATTTTCGGGGAACAATGTCAGTCCCCGCTCATCCGCGTTCCAGTGATCGTTCGTACAGCCAAAACACATAAAGGCAACAGCTACAATAAATATTAGTTTCTTCATAAAACAGATCGTTGTATTATTTCTATTCCTAACCCGATTTTTCGGAAATATTCGTGATCAGATTAAAATTATTCCCATTAATTTAACAAAACAATAATCAATACCAGCCCCACCACAGCAATAAAATTACTTTACAGGGAATATTTCGGTCAGCTCTCCATATATCCCCACGCTTTCTTTAAAGTCCGGCACCTTTCAGTAAGGCATTGAGGGCCCCGGCATCAACCACTTGGGCAGAATGGCGATCGAACAAAGCGAATCCGTTGCTACCGGCCCAGCCGTTGTCCCAGTAAAAAGGAACCAATCCATTGGCGATGGCGGCATGGGTCACATATTCGAGGTAATAGTTTCGAGCAGCGATGTGTTGTTCCAGGTCTTCACCCGACAAGTCGGACCTGTACACAGCACCGTATTCCCCCAGAATCACGCCGATGCCTTGATCCACAAAATGAGTTTTCATCATTCCGAAGGCCTCATCAACCCACACTTCCTGTCCCCACGATGAGACGTCGCCCCCGGCAAAAGGCTCACCCCATTGGGTTTTGAAGCCTCCATCGGTCTGAAGGGTGAAATCGTAAGGATCATAGAAGTGCACCTCGGCCAGAAGGCGATTCTCCGTATCGTCGTCGGGCATCACCATATGCTCGACGGCATAACCAATGTTGGTGTTGTAGGCCTGCACCACCAGGAAACGGTAGGTGTTTCGGCCGCCCGTACTGCGAACGGCATCAACGAAGGTTTGGTTAAAAGAGTTTTGGACCTCCACGTTTTCGGTTGAGGGGTCGCTGTAATCGCCTTCCACATGCACCTCGTTGGTGCCGGCAAATAAGAGGCGGTCGTCGTAATCGCGGAAGTGAACGGCTATTTGCCTCCACAAGGCGCTCAGCTTGACATTGATCTCATCCTGACGGTCGTCATAGGGATGATCCAACCACCCGCCGTCCCAATGGATGTTGATAATGACAAAAAGGTCGTTATCCATAGCATAATTGACCACCTCCTCGACGCGTTCGAGCCACGACCGGGATATTTCCCACGTGGACTCCTCCACGATCTTATGCGACCAGGATACCGGAATACGGATGGTATTGAAGCCTGCCCCGGCCACCGAATCGATCAGTTGCCGTGTGACCACGGGGTTCCCCCAAGAAGTTTCATTGCCGCTGTAAACACCTCCGTTCACCTGAATGGCTTCAAGTGAGTTTCCCAGGTTCCAGCCAAGGGTCATCAATTTAGAAAACTCCACGGAGGTAAGGTTTCTCATTTCCGTAGCATCAGGTTCAATATAATCGGGCACTTCATCCGGCGGATCATAGGCATCCTGCGTCACGGTCACTTCTATTTCTCTTTTATTATCATTAGTACCTGCAGAAACGGTGAGCACCACACTCCTTTCTTCTTCCACCTCACTGGCATCGGCCATAATCTTCACATTGGCATCCCCTTTAGCAACAGAGACAGAAGGCCTGGCCCAGGAAGCCGTCTCAAAAGCAATGGTCCAAGAAGAATTACTGGCAATTGAAATGGTTTTCTCGCCGCCATCCACAGGAAAATGAAGCGCAGTCGGCTCAACGGAAAGAGTGACTTCCGGGATTGGTTCAGGATCGTTGCCTCCGTTAGAACTATCGCAGGCTGTAACCAAAAATGAATAGGAAAACAAGAAAGAGAGATATAAGATAAGTTGTTTCATGCCATTAATCATTACGTTCGCTGTAATTCACAACTCAAATTACAGCGAACAAATTTGCTTTTGGTTTAAAAATCATTAAAAAGAACCCGTAGCAACCGGATTCTTTTTAATTTATTATTCAGGAACATAAATGTAAGTGATCGGCATCTCATCTTCACCGGAAAGTTCGGCTGACCTTGTAACCTGAAGGAGCAAAGCATCCTCTTCAATTCTGTAAATATCGATCGCCCCCCAGTCTGCCACAGCATAATCACAAGTCCAGGGATGAAGAATGCCGACAGACAATGTAATGGTGTTTGCCTCTCCATCCAGACTCCAGGTGCCGCTTAATTCAACCGTTTCGTCGGTTTCAAGGACATCTCCTTCCACGGGAATTCCCTCTCTTACAGCCGTTGTTTCAGTTGTTTCATCCGTGTAGGTATAGATTCTTTTACGCTGGAAGACTTTAACCGTTCCGTCGGTTTCAAACTTCATGGTTCCGTAGTCTACCTCCGCTTCACCGGCAGCATAGTGTTCTCCGGGTAATGGATTCCACGACCATGTTGAATAATCAGAGAATATAACGGGCCCCTGTTCTGCGCCCCAACTTGTACTTTTATTATAAGATCGCTGGGAGTCAATTTTCCAGGTTTTAGCGCACAGCATTTCAGTTATGACAGTGGTAGGATCGACTGTTTCTCCTCCTTCAGCATATGGTTCAAAATGATAAGCCATATATTCATCTTTTTCGGTGGATCGTTGTCCAATCCATATTCCTGTTACAGCACCAATGCTGTTTTTCTCGACACGCAAAACCCGAAGCCTATTATTTTCTGTAGTTGCAAAAGTCACCCATCCGGAAAGAGAGAACGAAATAGATTGATCGAAGACGATATTATTATCCTCGTCAATTTCATAAGCACCTGCAATTTGATTTCCTTCTCCATCGGTAAATTCATAATCCCCGGAGGTTGCATCGATCTTGGACATTTTGAGTGTAATGTTTTCTATAAGCGCTGCATCATAGGGAGCCCATCCCGAGTTTTGATAATCTTCTGGCGATGTAAAATCATTTAAAAAAGTACCATCCAGACTCGTCCAGTTATAAGGATTTGTCAACGACAGTCTCCACTGTTTTGTGGTTGTGGTGGTTAAATCTATATTCGCATCACCGTCGTAGGGAGGCTCTGGCTCTTGTTCATCGGCCGGCACCCAGTTTTGGGCATATTCCTTACTTATATAATTATATACCAGCAATGCTTCTCCTTCTTCCGACAGGTCACGGATAACGCCAAGCTGTAAGGCATCTTCTGTTAGCAGCATCACCTTCACGTCACCCCATGAAGATACCAACGGATCATGTTCCGGATTGTGAACAGGAGTAGCATCAGTCATAGATAATCTCTTTGCCTCTGCATCCAGAAAAAAGGTTCCTATCTCCACTCGTCCAAGCATTTTATTGTCAACCGTAACGATTGCATTTCCTTTTAGGCTAAAGGTCATGGAACCATAGTCGCCAGCCTGCATAATCCACTCATTCCCTTTCCAGGAAGGGGACCAATTCCAGGAGTCTTCAAGACCTAACAAATCCTTAATAAAATCAGAATTTTTCCCATCTCTATAAAGAGCATTGCTATCCCAATTATCATCCGTCCCAAAAAAGTAGAGCGGACTGGTAAAATATTTACTGACTCCGTTTTCATCCAGATCAAGCAGCCAAGTTTTTTCATTACCTACACCACCGGTTAATTTTTCCCACAAAGGGTCTTCAACATACATCAGATTATTGGTTGTGATGGTCACCTTAAATGTGTCGGCCTGCACAAATCCGCCATCACTCTGGACACCATATATGAAACTATAATTTCCGGAGAAGGGGATAAACAGGGTATCTTTCAGTTGGGTTGATCGTCCCATGGGGGTAATCCATAAAGGGGTAACGCCCGGTGTAAGGCTTTCGAGAAAAATCATATTGGGATCGTCCGGATTTTGGGTGATGCTATACTCCAACTGATTTTCAGAGATCATCTCACCCAAAGCATATTCATCTGGCTGACAAGCTCCAAAGGCCAGAACCATAAAAGCCAGAAGCGAACAAACAACATATATTTTATTGGTTTTCATATTCTTAAAAATTTATAGATTAGTTATTTCCAACCGTCGTTTTGCTTCAGGACGTTATTGGATAAACTGATTTGATTTTGAGGTATCATTTGCAATCCTCTGGTCTCAATAATTTTTTGAGGATCGATGACCTTTGTGGTTTCCACGCCGCCATTCAGTACGGTGGTTGACCGGGCAATGGTGTTGGCCGCTGTTTCGACCCCCTGCCTGAGAAGATCCCAATAACGAATGCCTTCGAAGGCAAATTCGAATCGGCGTTCTTCCAAGATGTTAGCCTTCGTGGCCGGTTTGGTGTCGAGGCCGGCCCGCTCACGCACCTGATCCATGTAATCCTGTGCGTTGGGGCTTCCAAGCTCGGCAGCCATCAGTAGAACATCGGCATATCGAATACAGACGTAATCCTGATACTGGCCTATCATAAAATTCACCCCTCCATTGTAAACAGCCACATCACTTCCATCGGGCAGTGCCAGAGGGATATATTTCTTATTGGCATAACCGGTATATTCACGTTGTCCTGAATTGTCGAAATCCAGACCTTCTTCATCTATACTAATTATAGAGGCGTCTTTCCGCTTATCACCCACTTCAAAAGCATTGACCAAGCCGGGGTCCACCGGACAAGCGCCCCACCCTTGCCCGTAAGGGCTAAAGGTTTGTTCGCGAAAGCCCAGCATCACCAACCAGTGGTTGCCATCGGTATCTCCGTCGTAATTGGAAGTAATATTGTGTTTAATGGCAAAGATGGTTTCCTGGTTATCCTTACCGGCATAGGTGGAGATCAGGGTATTGTTTTCCGGATCGGGGGTGGCAGAGGCGGCCGGCCACAGATTTTTAAACGTCTCCACCAGGCCGTATTTTTCGCTGGCAATCACATCTTCGAGATGAGACAGGGCATCGGAAGCAGAGACCAACCCCACCAAATCGGATTTATTATAGTAGCCGGTATAGAAGAGAAAGACCCTTCCGAGCAGGGACTTGGCGGCCCATTTATTGATGCGCCCGGGTTCCACCGTTTCGCTTCCCTTTTCAATGGCGATGAGCAGATCGTTGGTTATCTGAGTGTAAATCTCATCGGGTTCGCTCTGAGGTATATTCTCCTCGGTAGGTACCGTGATCAAGGGAACCTTTTCCCAAAGACGAGCCATATCGAAATAACAAAATGCTCTGAGAAAGCGAGCTTGCGCCTCAATGGAATTCATCGTGAGGGTATCCCCTTCCCAGTTAATCTGGTTCATTTTGGATAAAAGCATATTCACCCGGTAAATGGCTTCATAATAGTTGCTCCAGTTGTCCTCGAAGATGTTCTGGTCAGATGGAGACCTTTGAAGATCAAATTCATCCAGTTGTTGATAACTATAACCGTCATTGTTGCCGGTACCACCAAAACAATTGTCAGAGAACACCTCAGAAACCACGGGGAAGGCCACATTTCCCTGATTGATGGCCTGAACGCCATCATAGCAACCTACGATGGCCAGTTCGGCATCTTTCAGCGTCCGATAAAAGTTAGCATCGGTTAAAGAGGTTTTGGGCTCGCTGTCCAGAAAATCATCGGAACAACCGGAAAAGCCCATAAAGCCGGTCACCACAGTCAGGAAATATATTTTTAAGTTCTTCATTTTTAAAACCAATTTTAAAATTTGACATTAAGGCCCAGCAAAAAGGTTCTCGGGCGCGGATAATACCCCAGATCAATGCCGGAAGAGCCGTCTTCGACACCATATCCCACTTCGGGATCCATCCCGTTGTATTTGGTAAAAGTAATTGCATTCTGCACGGAGCCATAGAGTCTTAGCCGGCTGATGAAGCTTTTATTGAACAGGTCGGAAAAGTCATACCCAAGTGTGATATCACTGATTCTCAGAAAATCACCATCTTTTACAAAAATATCCGAAAAGAGATAGTTTCTGTTGGTTTCGGTTACGCGGGGGATGGTGTTGGAAGTTCCTTCACCATGCCAGCGATCCAGAATCTCGGTGGTATAATTAGCAAAAGCATTGGAGTGATTACGATAGGACTGGACAATCTGATTTCCGAAAACGCCATTGGCAGCAACGGAAAAGTCAAAATTTTTGTATTCAAACCCAACGTTAAAGCCAAAAACCGCATCCGGATTGGGATCCCCTACCATCACTTTATCCCTATCGTCCAGGGTGCCATCACCATTCTGATCGATATAACGCAAGTCACCGGGCGAGGCATCAGGCTGAATCACAACGCCATTACTGGTATGCACCAGCACTTCCTGCTCGTTCTGAAAGATACCGTCGGTTTGCCAGCCCCAGAAATAACCAATGGGATAGACCGTTTCGGCCCGATGATAAAACTCCAGAGAGTTATCATAGAGCATATTTGTCAAGCCATGAACAATGCCATCGCTGGTTGGTACCTGGGTCACCTCATTATCGTTGTACGCATAATTGGCAGAAACAAAATACCTGAAATCGCCAATCTGATCATTCCAGCTAATCGCAACTTCCACGCCTTTATTTCTCACATCCCCACCGTTAATGAAAGGTCCTTCGGCGCCTGCTGTAGCTAGAATCGGGGCCTGTAACAGCCAGTCTTTTGTATCTTTTTGATACAAATCGAAATTAATGCCCAAACGAGATCTCATAAGGCGAGCATCAAAACCGATGTTGAGTTGTTCGGAAGTCTCCCATTTAAGATCTTCATTGGCCAGCCGGCTGGGATAAGCCCCCGGGGTGTTTCCGGCAGCATCAAAATCATCCGAACCGAAATAATAATTCGTATTGGCAATCTTAATGGGAGCCAGATACTGCCAGGGATCGATATTTTGGTTTCCAACTTGTCCCCAGCTGGCGCGTAACTTGAAGAAATCGACAAATCCATCAGCAAAATCCATGAAAGGCTCACTGGATACCACCCATCCTCCCGACACCGAAGGGAAATACCCCCACCGGTTGTCTTTGGCAAATCGGGATGATCCGTCGGCACGGAAAGTGGCATTCAGCATATATTTTTCTCGGAAGTTATAGCTTAAACGACCAAAGTAGGAAAGCAACATAGATTCGTCATTGGGTGCCCCCTCATAGGTAAGGCGGGCCAAATCGGTATTGGTGGTGTTATCGATATAGGCATTATCAAGTCCTGAAGGCAAGAGGTCGGTGTTGCGGGTATGCATCCAGGTGCCTTTGTTCTGGTAGGCTTCCGTCCCCGCCAGGACGATAAATTCATGATTCTCCAGAGCAAAATCATAAGTGAGGGTATTGGTCCATGTCCAGGCCACACCTTTTTCCAATCTCTGGGAGGCCTGATCGTGGTCGCGAAAATCGTAAATCGAGAGTTCGTATTCCGGAATGTAAGAACGTTCTTCTTTGGTGTAAAAGTCGATCCCGTATTTGGTTTCAAAAGAAAGGCCTTTCAGAGGGGATATACGAAGATAAATGTCGCCCAGCAACTTTTGGTTATTGTCGTCAGACTGATTATTATACATCATACCTGCGTAGGGATTGCCTTCCCCTTCGGCCCATGGTTGCCACACAGTTCCATTATAGAACTCTCCAGCATTCTTAGTATTGTTCAAGAAGCCCCCTTCATCGTTATAAACGGGCAAAAACGGGCTGGTATTAAAAGCGCCGCGCAACGAATTGTTGTATTGATTGCCAACTTTGATACCATTTTGCTCGATATAAGCAAAGGTAAGGTGCTGCCCCAGAGTGATCATATCATCAAAAAGCTTATGTTCCGAGTTGATCCGGAAGCTATAACGGTTGTAATCGGAAACATCAGGACCTCCAACAATTCCTTCCTGTCCGGTATAAGACAAAGAGGTGGAATAAGTAGAGGAACTGTTCCCCCCACTGGCACTCAAGGAGTAGTTTTGGGTTACGGCATTGTCGTAAAACATCTGGTCCATCCAGTCGGTATCGGCCCAACCGGTATTACTGATATTGGCAATATCATCGGCAGTGAAATAAGGCGCCTTGCCGGAGTTAATGGCCGCTTCGTTCATGATCACAGCATATTCACGAGCATTCAGCATATCCACTTTACGAGCCACGTTTTGGATTCCGTAATAACTATCAAAGGTTATGAGAGTTTTACCCGATTGCCCCGATTTGGTCGTAATCAGGACCACGCCATTGGCAGCCTGTGAGCCGTAGATGGCCGCGGATGCAGCATCCTTAAGCACATCGATGCTTTCAATATCTGAATTGTTGAGATAAGAAATATCACCCGTTTGAACGCCGTCCACAATATAGAGCGGTCCGGCCTCTCCAATGGTTCCTAGCCCACGGACAATTACTTTCAAATCTTCTCCGGGTTGTCCGGAGGTAGAGGTAATCTGAACTCCTGCTGTTTGTCCCTGCAAGGCATGGAGAGCGCTGGTCGTATTTCTTTTCTGGAGATCTTCACCATCCACCTGTAAAGTAGCACCGGTAATCAGTTTTTTCTTCTGAACCCCATAGCCGACCACCACCACTTCTTCGAGTCCGGTAACTGCCTCGTTAAGCACAACATTTATTCTGGTGCGGTTATCAACAGCGATTTCCTGAGGCTCAAAGCCTACGAAAGAGAATACCAGAGTTGCATCTCCTGGTACCTGCAAAGAAAAAGTGCCATCGGTCTGTGTGATGGTCCCATTCATAGATCCCTTTTCAAGAATTGAAACACCCGGAATAGGTTCATTCGACGAGTCCGTGACCACCCCGGTCACCGTTTGCTGAGCCTCTAGTCCCAGTCCCGCCATGAAAAGGAACAATAGTAGAATACTCTTTTTTAGCATAGCTTTGGTTTTAATATCTATAATCAAAAAATATTTAACAGAATTGTACAAAAACAAGAAAAACGCACTAAATCCGCTTCAATCCGAAGCATTTCCAAAGTTAATTTAACATTAATTAAAGATTGGCGTCATTTCGTACAAGACTTGGGTGTGAATTGTACACAAAGAGGGATGAGATGTCTTCAGAAGGGGGGTAATATGTCTTTCGAAGCTTAAAGAAGCAATTAAATATCAGCGCCTTAAAAAAACGGAACTGTTCAACTCTGTTTTGTCGCGGAATGGCAGTTGGTGGATCGATTCAAGTTCAGAGTTTATGGTGTTTCATTGTAAGACAGAAGACTGATGATCGCGAGAAAAACATATCAGTTAAACCAGGAACTCGGAAAATCAACTTTAAACGATACTATTCTTCCTGTTGCTTTTGTGAAAGCCGACGAATGTACTGGGAAGGAGAAACGCCAAACTCATCTTTAAAATAACGGGAGAAGTATTTGGGATCATTAAAACCACATTTATAAGCTACTTCTGCCACCGTCAACTGACTTTTCCCCAGTAGCTGAGCACCTCGTTTCAGGCGCATGATACGGATAAATTCGGTAGGCGTCTTACCGGTGAGGGCCATCAATTTATTGTATAGATGGCCTCGACTGACGCCCATCTCTTTGCTGAGCAGCTCAACAGAAAGATCGGTATTGGATAAATTATTTTCCACAAATCGGGTGGCCTTGGTTATAAATTTTTCGTCTAAAGAAGTAATGCCAATTTCTCCGGGCGTAATTTCAAACTGATGCTTCTGAAGTTTATTTCTGAATTTTTTTCGAACCTCGATCAAATTTCTGATTTTCAATTCAAGCACTTCATAGTTAAAAGGCTTGGCAATGAAATCATCAGCGCCTGCGCTAAGCCCTTCCATTTCCATTTGGGTGGATACTTTTGCCGTCAGCAAAATGACAGGGATATGCGATGTTTTGGGATCATTTTTCATTTTCCGGCAAAGTTCAATGCCATTCATTCCAGGCATAAGGATATCACTGATGACGACATCCGGGAAAACAGCTGCCGCTTTTTCATAGCCTTCATTCCCGTTTTCAGCTTCCACAATGCGGTAGAGGGCCCCCAGGTTCTCCTTCAAATAAAATCTTAGATCTTCATTGTCTTCAACGATCAACAAGAGGTGGTGATCCTCTCTTACAACAGATTTTGGGCGATTTGAATTTGGTGGAGATCCGGATGACAGTGAGCATCTGAGAGGTTTCGAGGTGTATTGTCCTTGATGTTGGACAACCGGCAGTTCAACAATAAAAACGCTCCCCCTTCCCGGAATACTCTCAACCCACATTTTTCCATTATGCAGTCGAACAAACTCGCTGACAATAGACAACCCTATACCACTGCCCATATTATTAATTCCTTCGTTGTCGATCTGGAAAAAACGTTCAAAGATATGCTCCTGCTTCTCTTTCGAAATGCCAATCCCGGTATCACTGACAGATATTTTGACTTTTGCATCGTCAGTGTCGGGCCAATCCTGTCCGACATATTCAATTTTCAATTTAACGACCCCTTTTTCGTGAGAAAACTTAAAAGCATTGGAAAGAAGATTGAAGATGATTTTTTCAACTTTCTCGTGATCAAAACCCATTTGAAGAGATGACACATTGGATTCGAAACTGAAGCGAATGGATTTGGACTCAAAAAGATCTGTGAACGAATGGGCCACCTCTTCCACAAACGGAACCAGATCCCCAACAGATCGATTCAGCGTCATTCCCTGAACTTCTATCTTCCTGAAATCTAACAACTGATTTACCAGCCCCATTAATCGTCGGGCATTTCTAAGCACCAGATTCAACTGCTCATTTACATGTCCGTCTTTTATTTCCTTCACAATTTTATCCAGTGGTGTAATGATCAGTGTCAGAGGGGTCCGAAACTCATGACTGATGTTGGTGAAAAATCTTATTTTCATGGCATCCAGTTCATGGATACGCTTGTGTGCCAAGAGTTCCTGTTGCCTTTCAAAGCGAATTCTTTCCCTTCTCCGAACAATAGTCCCAAACAAAACAACCAGTCCGGTAAACAGAACAAAATAAACTCCATAAGCGTATTGGGTGGCGTAGAATGGCGGCTTGATTATAACCACCAATTTCTTTTCAGGTCCCAGTTCTCCCCCCTCCCCAATGCGAGCCCTGACCCGAAATATATAGGTACCCGGATTGAGATTGGTATAAGTGGCCAATCTGTTGGAAGCATCGGTGGCAACCCATTGATCGTTGAACCCTTCCAATAGATAACGATAGATTATTTTTTCGGGATGAGGGTGTCCCATTCCTGCAAATTCCAACGAAAAAACATTTTGGTTATGTTTCAATATCAAGGTGTCGGATAAGAATAAAGGTTGATTCAATATTACCTTGTTATTTATTGTTTCGCCCACTTCAATGGGCCGATTAAACAATCTAATGCCGGTAATCAAGACGTTAGGGGGTACCGTTCTTTTTTGTATGCGTTCCGGTTGAAACAGATTAAAACCATTGGGTCCTCCAAAAATCAGCTCACCACCTGAAGTTTTAAAAGCGGATTGCTCATTGAATTCCCTGCCTTGCAACCCATCCAACATGTCATAGTTACTGAAAGAAAACTCCAGAGAATCATTGGTTTTGTTGTATTCAAGTTTGGAAAGTCCATTTAATGTACTCATCCAAAGATGGTTCTGATCATCCATCAAGATATTCAGAATGTTGTTATCCGGCAGTCCGTCTCGTTCGAGGAAAAGATGAAACTTCCGGGTAACAGGATTGTACATATTAAGTCCATTCCGGGTACCGAACCACATCACCCCTCTTTGATCCTGAATGATGGATAGGACAATATGATGGCTTAAGGCATTTTGTTTTCCGGGATTAGCAGGGATATGCGAGAAACGACCGGTAGTGCGGTCCAGTACATCGATGCCATTGGAAGTTCCTAACCACAAATTATTGGACCGATCTTCATAAATGGTTAAAATAAAATTAGAATGCACCGAATTCAGATCCCCATCGCGATAATGGAGAAACCGATTATTGTTTTCGTCAAGCAGATCCAATCCTCCCCCAAGGGTTCCAATCCAGATTCTGCCCTCCAGATCCTCATAAATCTTCCATATTCGGTTGTCTGCGATGGTGTTGGGATCATCCGGATCATGATAATATCGTTTAAACCGTTTTCCGTCAAAACAGTTCAGCCCACCATAATAGGTGCCAATCCACAACCTCTTTCTGGAATCAAAGAGAAGGCTGACGATGACGTCATGACTTAGCGAATCGGGATTTTCGGGACAAGCCCTGAACACGGAAAAACGATCGTTTTCACGGTCAAAATAAATAAGGCCGCTGCCATTCGTGCCAATAAACAAATTTCCTTTGTCATCTTCGGCAAAACAATCGATATCATTAGACGGCAACCCACCTTTCTTAAAAATATTATGAGCCAACAATCTGAACTGAAACAAGTCTGAATGGTAGTAATTGACCCCTTCCTTATAAGTTCCAATCCAAATGACATCAGAATCATCTCGCATCATGGCGGTTATGCTATTTTGGGAAATGCTATTGGCATTTCCTTTTTCATTTAAGATGGTCCTGACACTGAAATTACTTTTATCAATGATTTGGAGTCCTCCATGGTCCGTTGCAACCCAAATGAAAGCATTTTGATCCTGAAGCACCTCTGTGACAATATCACTGGACAAAGACATTTCTTCCAGAGTGGAAAACCGTACTTCCCTGCCTGTTTGGGGGTTGGCATAGAAAAGTCCCAGGTCATTTTGTTCCGAAAAGACCCAAAGATCTCCGTCATCATCCTCAAAGAGTGAGAAATAATCCGGCTCTGTCAAATCCCTCAGCAAACTGAAGGGATACCTTTTTATCACTTTCCCGCTATTGGTATCGATATGCTCAACAACTCCAAACGCATTAACTGTTAAAACCGTTGAGTCATTTCCAACAATCACATCGGTAATAAAATCACTGGAAAGGGTTTCGTCCTTTCCTGCCTCAGAAGGGACCTTAAATACGGTGTCCTTCTCAGCATCCACACGATATAAACCATATTGATTGGATGCTACCCAGAGATTTGAATCAGGATCGACCGTCAGTGCGGAGATAAATTGAGCCGATAGAGATTGCTCACCAGGGAAGAGATTATAATTCCGATAAAAAATATCCTTCGTCGGGTCGAAGACAGACAGCTGATTATCCTGAGAAATGATCCATAAAAACCCCCTATTGTCTTCATAAATATCCCGAATATTATTAAAAGGGATCGTAGTGGTATCTCCTGGAATGTTCTTGTAAACCTTAAAAGCGTATCCATCATATCGGTTGAGTCCGGAAATGGTTCCAAACCAGACAAAACCGAAGCGGTCTTTATGGATAGAGGTGATCTGATTACTGGACAAACCATTAGAACTGTTGAGGTGCCGAAAGTGATACTCAACATTTTGCACATTTTGCCCCAATATTACCGGAACAATAAATACACACCAAAAAAAAGAGACAACCGCTTTGTTTTTTGTCATAATCCCGGGATTAAACAGCCTACAACCGGTTCCCGAATTATATGAAATCACCGAAAATAATAGCACCCCACAGAAAAACTTTTCAGATATTTTCTCGCCGGAGACATCCATGTCCATTTGTCAGTCTTCCACCTTTCACCGAATTAAACGGTGGCGGGAAAATTACTTTTCTGTTTATGTTGATCCCGGGGATCAAAACTTCATCAAAGAAGTTTCAATTTTTTCAGTTCGAATTTCAACTGATCCCGGTTTTCATCCTCCATTTCGCAGAGGGGGGCCCGAAATACTTCACTTACTTTTCCCATGAGAGCAAGCGCAGTTTTTACGGGTAAAGGATTGGACTCCACAAACATCAATTTCATAAGAGTACGATACTTAAAAAACAGTTTTCGTGCAGTTTCCAAGTCACCATCAATAGACGCCTTCATCATGGTATGAAAATCGGCAGGAATAAGGTTGGCCACCACAGAGATACATCCGTCGGCGCCCATTCCATTGGCCGAAAAGGCGAGAAAATCATCGCCGCTGAACACCTTAAACCCTTCAGGTTTGTTGGCCAGCAACTCGGCAAAGACGCTAATATCTCCTCCGGCCTCTTTAATCCCGATAATATTTTCATGATGAATTGCCAGTTCAATGGCGGTTTCGGGATCAATGGCACTACCTGTTCGACCCGGCACATTGTAAAGAATGATAGGTGCATCCACATTTTTAGCCACTTGCGAAAAGTGTTTGTAGATTCCTCTTCGGGAAGGTTTATTGTAATAAGGGGTTACAACCAGCAAGGCATCGGCCCCCAATTGGGCAGCTTTTTGGCTATATTTTATGCAATCAGAAGTAGAATTACTACCAGAACCGGCAATGACGGGGATCCTGCCATTTACTTTTTTGACACAACGCGCAATGAGTTCGGCATCTTCGGCATCACTTAAAGTGGGCGTTTCACCTGTTGTTCCGCAAACCACGATACCATCGGTTCCGTTATTCACATGGAATTCTACCAGTTCGTCAAATGCCTCAAAATCAATTTGACCGGAATTTTTAAAAGGCGTTACAATGGCTACAATAGACCCCTGCAAACTTTCAACTTGCATAATGACATTTTTAATTTCACCTTATAATTAATTGTGCATATTTGCCATGTTTAGCTTATCACCTGCATCAAAAGAGTTCTCGGACAGGGCACCATGCACATGGACAAAGTTCAAAGTTAATATTAATTGGTGATTTAGTGAAATTTTTATCATTTCCGAACGTTATGTTTTTTATATCCATTCAAAAAGCTTTCTGTCACAAAAAATAAAAATTTTCGTAACCCATCACAGTACTTTATCGTTAACAGAAAAAATCAGGAACAAAAAATTTTGTGATTATCGAAGAAACCTTTTACTTTTATTTCAAAAATTTTCAATCATGAAGAAAGTATCAATCGTTGCCACCGTTATGTTATTTATTGCTCTGGCCTTTTCATCCTGCAAATCGGTCCAAGATTGTCCGGCTTACGGCCAAGGGGCTCAAGCAGACACAGAAGAGGTGCGGGCTTAATTTTTTACGCAGAACAACAATTGATCCAAGTGCCTTTGAAGAGGGAAATATTCTTTCTAAAATCCGGAAGGGATATCATTCGGAAGGCACCGATCTACTCATCGGAAGAATTTAGCTGCGTTCATGCCTCAGAGAAAGCTTAAATAATATTTGTTTACAGGATTTTAGAAGGGCTGTCAAAAAAATAACGGACAGTCCTTTTTATGTATCTGTATTCCCATTCCAGAACCACCACCAACCTATCTGTTTTAGGGGCTTCTTCATTCTTAATTTGAGCCTCTCCTTTTTTATTTTCATCACATAATTTTGCTCATCCGGAAGAATACCCTCCATTTTTTGTCTGAAGATTTATTTTTGATGCGCAGAAAGAATATAATAAAGGGCTATTGTCAGAAGCCATTCAATTGCCTTCCGACCTCACGTACTGATTTTCGAGCTAATCCCTCACCGCGGAGAATACGAAACACAAACCGTCCATAAAGGATTTCAGCGGCATAAATTAACGTTTATTTAAGAATTTCAGCCGGTTATTTCTTGATGTTTTTGGTGTGATTTCTTACTTTTGTAGCGCAAAAAATGAGAAGGTAGTAATTATAATCACTAAAAAAGCGATAATATGTCAAAAATTAAAATTGGTATTAACGGTTTTGGCCGCATTGGCCGTCTGGTGTTCCGCGCCGCACAAAACTTCGACAACGTACAAGTTGTAGCCATCAACGACTTGATTGATGTTGATTATATGGCTTATATGTTGAAATACGACTCTACTCATGGTCGTTTCAAAGGAGATGTTGAAGTAAAAGACGGTAAGCTGGTGGTTAATGGCAATGCAATTCGCGTTACCTCTGAAAGAAATCCTGCTGATCTGAAATGGAATGAAGTAGAAGCAGAATATGTTGTTGAATCAACAGGTATTTTTCTGACCAAAGAAAAAGCTCAAGGCCATATTGAAGCCGGTGCCAAAAAAGTGGTAATGTCTGCTCCTTCAAAAGATGACACTCCTATGTTTGTAATGGGTGTTAATCAGGACAAATACACCAAAGATATGTCCTTCGTATCCAATGCTTCTTGTACCACCAACTGCTTGGCTCCTATTGCCAAAGTATTGAACGACAAATTCGGCATTGTTGAAGGTTTGATGACTACCGTTCATGCTACCACAGCTACACAAAAAACTGTTGACGGTCCTTCCATGAAAGACTGGCGCGGTGGTCGTGGTGCCGGACAAAACATTATTCCTTCTTCTACCGGAGCTGCCAAAGCAGTAGGGAAAGTAATTCCTGAACTGAATGGCAAATTGACCGGTATGGCATTCCGTGTTCCTACTCCTGACGTATCCGTAGTAGACCTGACTTGCCGTTTGGAAAAAGGTGCTTCTTACGAAGCTGTTTGCCAGGCTATGAAAGAAGCTTCTGAAGGTGAATTGAAAGGAATTCTTGGTTACACTGAAGATGCTGTTGTTTCTAACGACTTCCTGGGTGAAACTCACACTTCTATCTTCGATGCCGGCGCCGGAATTGGTTTGAACGATAACTTCGTAAAAGTTATCAGCTGGTATGATAACGAAATGGGATACTCAACCAAAGTTGTTGAATTGATTCAACACATGGCTTCTGTAGACCACGCCTAATCAAGGTAGAAACCAATAATATTGAAAAGCTGTCTCATTGATATGAGGCAGCTTTTTTATTTTCATCTACTCTTGTTTGAAAAAATTCACCCCACCACGGATGAATCGGGCCCTAAGAGGGCAAAAGAACAGTAATTAACGTTCAGGGAATAAAATCACTCAACAAAATTATATTTGCATTGTTAACAAGAGGCAGGGATGTGAAGCCGGGTCAAGGGGAATAAGGAAAACCGGCAATAATTTTTAAATTTGTCAAATTATAACCAAAAGCATATAATTATCTTACAAAAACACATTGAAATATGGCATTTGACATTGACATGATTAAAAAGGTCTACTCAGGCATGGACGAAAAGATCAAATCTGCCCGTTCGCTACTGAAAAGACCTTTAACGCTTACCGAAAAAATTCTCTACAGCCATTTGGCAGACAACCTTCCTTCCACCCCTTACGACCGCGGAAAATCGTATGTAAATTTTGCGCCCGACCGTGTAGCCATGCAGGATGCCACAGCGCAGATGGCCTTACTGCAGTTTATGCAGGCCAGGAAAGAGAAAGTGGCCGTTCCCTCGACCGTCCACGCCGACCACCTCATCCAGGCCAAAGTGGGTGCTGCCAATGACTTAAAAACCGCCCAGGTAACCAACAAGGAGGTTTACGACTTTTTGAGTTCGGTATGTAACAAGTATGGTTTGGGTTTCTGGAAACCGGGTGCCGGCATTATCCACCAGGTGGTGTTGGAAAACTATGCCTTTCCGGGAGGAATGATGATTGGTACCGACTCCCACACGCCCAATGCCGGTGGTTTGGGGATGATCGCCATAGGTGTTGGTGGTGCCGACGCCGTGGATGTGATGGCGGGCATGCCCTGGGAGCTGAAATTCCCCAAACTCATTGGTGTTAAACTAACGGGGAAACTGAATGGCTGGACCGCCTCCAAAGATATTATACTGAAAGTGGCCGGTCTGTTAACGGTTAAAGGCGGTACCGGATACATACTGGAATATTTTGGTGAGGGGGCACGTTCGCTTTCTGCCACCGGGAAAGGCACTATCGGAAATATGGGTGCCGAGATCGGCGCCACCACCTCCACCTTTGGGTATGACGAAGCCATGGAACGCTATCTGCGGGCCACCAAACGGGATGATGTGGCAGATGAAGCCAACAAAATCAAGGAACACCTCACCGGGGATCCAGAAACCTATGAAAACCCGGAAAAATATTTTGATCAGGTCATAGAAATCAATCTGAGTGAGTTGGAACCTCACATCAACGGGCCGTTTACCCCCGACCTTGCCACTCCGGTTTCTCAACTTCGTGAGGCCGCCCAAAAAAACGGATGGCCCACAAAAGTAGAGGTAGGTCTTATCGGTTCTTGTACCAACTCCTCGTATGAAGATATTTCTAGAGCCGCCTCCATTGCCAAACAAGCTGTGGAAAAAGGATTGAAAGTTAAATCGGAATTTACCGTCACTCCCGGCTCGGAGCAAGTGCGCTATACCATAGAGCGGGACGGATTTATTGATCTATTTGAAAAGATAGGCGGCAAAGTATTTGCCAACGCATGCGGACCATGTATTGGCATGTGGGCCCGCGAGGATGCCGAGAAGCAAGAGAAGAACACCATCGTTCACTCGTTTAACCGCAACTTTGCCAAACGAGCCGACGGGAATCCCAACACACATGCTTTTGTGGCCTCTCCAGAGATGGTTACCGCCATTGCCATATCGGGAGAATTGGGCTTTAATCCCCTTACGGACACCTTAATTAATGATAAGGGTGAAGAGGTAAAACTGGATCCACCGTCAGGATTTGAATTGCCCCCCAAAGGATTTGAGGTAAAAGAAACCGGTTACCAAGAACCAGCCAAAGACGGTTCAAAAGTAGAAGTTGCAGTAAGTCCCGACAGTAAACGTCTTCAACTGCTAACGCCCTTTGAACCCTGGGACGGGAAAAACCTCATGGGTGCCAAACTCCTCATCAAAGCCGAGGGCAAATGTACCACCGATCATATTTCCATGGCGGGTCCGTGGCTGCGTTTCCGAGGTCATTTGGACAATATTTCCGACAACATGCTGATTGGTGCCGTTAATGCCTTTAACCATGAAACGAATAAGGTGAAAAATCAAATCACCGGCGAATACGGCAAAGTGCCGGAAGTGCAACGAGCCTACAAAGCTAAAGGTATTCCCACGGTGGTAGTAGGAGATCATAACTACGGAGAAGGCTCATCTCGCGAACATGCAGCGATGGAACCCCGCCACTTGGGGGTAAAGGTGATTCTGGTAAAAAGTTTTGCCCGCATACACGAAACCAACCTGAAGAAACAGGGTATGTTGGCCCTTACTTTTGAAAATGAAAACGACTATGATAAAATCCGGGAAGATGATACTTTTAACTTCATCGATCTGGAACAGTTTAGTCCCAACCGACCGGTAACCATAGAAGTTGTTCATTCCGACGGATCAAAAGAGACCATCAAGGCGTTACATTCGTATAATGAGCAACAGATATCCTGGTATAAAGCGGGATCGGCCCTCAACCTTATTGCCAGAAAAAACGCTTGAATTACTTGTATATTTTACTGTCATCTTTACATTAAGGAAAGCCCCCAAAGGAACCTTCTTCCCAAGGGGGTTTTTTGATATCGTGTTGGCAACGGCACTTTATTGAACCCGAAAAATGCATTAGAAAATCTATTACGAATTAAAATTGCTGCCAATCAAGTCGCAAGCTAACTTGTTTACATTCACCATAGCGGTGCTATGCCTCATTTCAACACGTTCTTGATTGATTGCACTTTTAATTCTCACGACGAAAGTCTAATGCATTATTCGGGTTGAAGCCATCGGAGGTGTTTGGGTTCCATTACTTCTTCCGGCATTATCATTCCCTCCTTTCTTGACGTTGAGGCATCTGCCGCTCACCTTTTGCAATATAGCCACAACCTATAATTGATAACTTTTTTCGATTTGATCAATACTTCAATCTTCTCTACATTTGTATCAACAAAAACCAAAAAAGATAGAACTATGAAAAGTTTAAATGAAGTACTGGGCTTAAAAGATCCCAAAGAAGTGAATGAAAAACTCAATGAACTGTTGGCCAGTTTTCAGGTATATTACCAAAACCTCAGAGGTTTCCACTGGAATGTTAAGGGAAAATTGTTTTTTACCCTTCATGGCAAATTTGAAGAATTGTATAACGATGCCGCGGAAAAAGTGGATGAAGTGGCAGAACGCATTCTGACACTGGGCGGAACACCGTTGCACACGTTTGAAGATTACCTGAAAACTTCAAAAATAAAGGTGGTGAAAGACGAGAATGACGGTCTCAAACTGGTTGCCGCCACCATTGACAACTTAAGCACACTGATCCAACTGGAACGGGAACTGATTCCTATTGCAGAAAACATTGAGGATGAAGGAACCCTTGCACTGATGAGTGACTTCATCTCCGAGCAGGAAAAAACGGTATGGATGTTGAATGCCATGATCAACTAACAAAGATTACTTTATTGAAAGAAAGACCTCATCAGAACCAATCTGTTGAGGTTTTTCTATTTTCCTCAATGACATATCCCTTGATCAACCTGAAAATTTATTAATATTGTCAGAATAATAAAAAAACTATAACTGACAGTATTCAATTTTATGACTCAAATTCCTAGTATTCGAAAGGCATCGGGGGAGTTACAACCATTTGAAACCGTTAAACTTCATAATTCGCTGTCTCGAACCGGAGCCGACCCAAAGCTAATAGATGAAATCACCACCAACATTCTGGAATGGATTACCGAGGGTACCTCAACCAAAAAGATTTACACTCGAGCTTTTCGTCTCTTGCGCAAGAAACAGCGTGGCATGGCCGCACGTTACAGTTTGAAAAGAGCCATCATGGAACTGGGTCCTTCGGGCTATCCTTTCGAACATTTCGTGGGACATATCTTCCGATGCAAAGGCTTCGAGGTTGAAGTTGGGCAAGTGGTTGACGGGAAGTGTGTGACCCATGAAGTGGATGTGATAGCGTCGGACAATCAAAATCAACACCTGGTAGAGTGCAAATACCACAACAGTCAGGGAAAATGTTCCAGCATTCAGGTTCCGCTATACATACGTTCGCGTGTAAATGACATTATTGAGACGCGGCAAGAGCTTCCTCAATTCAAGAACCTCACCTTTCACGGCTGGGTGGTAACCAATACCCGATTTACCACCGATGCCATGCAATATGCGCGTTGTAGTGGTCTCAATCTTATGAGTTGGGACTATCCGGGTGATGACAGTCTCAAAGCACAAATTGAAAAATACAAAGCCTTCCCCATAACTACTTTAACCCACCTGACCAAGGCCCACAAACAGCACCTGTTAAAAGAGGGCATTGTGCTGTGCAGTGAACTGATGAATCAACAACAATTGCTCACCTCTCTGCCCTTATCTAAAACGACACTCAGAAAAGTGATGGAAGAATTGAACGATCTCTGCGACGGGCAATAATTTTTTTTGAAAAGTAATTCCGTAATTCACAAAAAGTTATTCTCGAGGCCCGTATTTTTTTGAAAAAAATTTCGCTTCAACTGTTGTATAGTTGAAGCGAACCACCTATATTTGCATCGCAATTGAAAAACACGGCAGCCCTGATAAACAAAAGCATTGAGGGCATTATTTTCCAAAAGAGGAAAATAAAAAATTGAAAAAATAATTTGCCTTTTTCACCAAAAGGAATTACATTTGCAAACCTTTTGAAAGAACAAGACAATAAAAGAAATATTCCTCAGTAGCTCAGTTGGTTAGAGCGGCGGACTGTTAATCCGTAGGTCGTAGGTTCAAGTCCTACCTGGGGAGCATTAAGAAAGCCATCCATTTTTTGGATGGCTTTTTTTGTTTCTAAAGAGCTGATTAGATTTTACACTCCGGCCATGGAAAAGCTTGGCATCCGGTTTTATTGCGCCGTATAGCGTTCATGCCGATGCCCCATAACGCTGATGATGACGCCGCACCGGATCTCAACCTGTATTTTAAAAAGTTTGGGATAACAAAGCCTGCATAGCAAAAGATGTAAAAACTCCAACCCCACAAGTAAGCCACCAAGTCCCCCCTATGGCATCCACGACATCCCGGAATTTTTCCTTTTCCTTGTTGCCGCTGAAGATGAAGTTTATTGGTTTTAACCCGAAAAATGCAATAGAAAATCTATTACGAATTAAAATTGCTGCCAATCAAGTCGCAAGCTAACTTGTCTCAATTCACCATAGCGATGCTATGCCTCATTTCAACAAGTTCTTGATTGATTGCACTTTTAATTCTCATGACGAAGTTCTAATGCATAATTCGGGTTCAACTTCTGACGAATTTCCCCAGAGCTTCCAGTAATTGGGGTCTGTCTTTAAGAGCAATTTTGGCCAGGGCATAAAAGTTCTGCATCCAATGGTTAATCTTGGCGAGAGCGGCATTTTTGGCCTTGGTGGCATCCTGGGCCTCCCCCACTGTTTTTAGGTATTGAGCTCTGGCGGTATCCAGGTCGGTAATCATATGAAGGGTTTGGGTCAGGTATTCCGGAGCAACGTTAAGTTTTTTCAGTGCTGAAATAATATGGGGATCTTTAGTTGCGACGGAATAGTATTTCTTCACGGTTTCGAGCCAATTCACGTAAGATCTGGGCAATGCTCCTTTTACACCCAATTTTTCTTTGGCCACCGGGTCTTGTCTGAAGATGAGTTTGGCGATTTTCCGGTCGACGGAGTAACGTCGAGCAATCCTATTTTTGAGTTCCGTCCAAATTTGGTGGTGTTTCGCCTTTTCATCATCTCCGGTTTTGTTCGCGTTGTAGGCGGCAACCGCTTTATTCAAAAGCTCTTCTCCTTGTGCTATGGTGGCGGCATCATATCCAAACCGCGCCAATGCAGAAGCGATGTCAGGTTGTTTCAGGGCGTTGTCGATGGCCACCCGGTACTGTTCCAGAATTTCTGCTTCCGAAATTTTTGGTCTGGTTGGCATGGTAAAGAATTTACAGATTAGACATATAGTACAACAAGAAAATGCTTTTCCGTAACGTTATGGCGTCATCCATAAATTGCTGGCCGACGGTGGCCGATGGTCATTTAACTAGGGAATGTAAATTTAACTCTGTCCGGTATAATTTTCTAAACTCAGAATAACTTATATTTTTTCTTTCAACCAATTCT
>NZ_JBQTGH010000018.1:33941-49900 GCF_052400625.1 Thermophagus sp. OGC60D27 | reverse complement strand
TTCATAACTGTTTTTTGACTGCTTAAAATTAATATTTTGTCTAATTTTAAGCTGTCCAATTTGCGGGGAAGGCTACATTACCAATAGCGTTGGTGGTAATACCGATGGTAATCTCACCAGAGGGCGTAACGCCGAAATAAAAGGGAATGCCATTAAAATCGACGGGGACCATGAAGATGTAGGTTTCTACTTTACCAAAACCGACACCAATGAATCTGTTAAAATTAGCGGTGAGTATATCGTGGTTAATGAGCCTTCTCGTCTTATTATTCTGGTCCCTGATACTCTCGAACCCGGTGAATATGAGGTGTCCGTCACTACGCAATACGGATATGGTGGAAAATTATTACGAAATCCGCGGAGTGCGATTCTCCCAATTTTGGTTTTAATTAGCTAATGATTTATATGCAGCGGAAAAGGGCTGTCACTTATGTGACAGCCCTTTTTGCTATAGGAAATAACTGGTTGTTGTCGTTTGTCCGCACCCGACTCAGTTTTTTGTCCGCAATCGAGACAGTCGTTTGCCCGCAGTCGAGACAGTTGTTTGTCCGCGACTGATATAATTGTTTGACGGATGAGGAAATTAAGGTGATAATTGGTTTGTGGTTGGAAAGCAGGATTTAGTTGTTTATCCCGAAAAATCCATTAGAACTTCGTCATGAGATTTCCTTCAGGCTGGTATTTGTTTTTCTTTCTTAAAAGAACTATTACCCAAAAGTTGTTATATCTAAATTGTTTTCCGTCAGGTTGTATGAAGCTTGTTTCGGATCCGAAAAGAAATTGAGTTTGTGTCATCGTATGGGTTATTTTTTGTTGAATATATTATTTGATACGAGAATGGTAAGGATGCACTATATAATTTAAAATTCTAATTAATGAACATTTTGGAAAATAATAAAATGGTGCTTTTTGATGAAGTTTCGAATTCGTACTGATATAAAAGGAAATTTTAATAAGTATAACAATAAAGCCTTTGAAAAGTTAGGAAATAAAAGTAATGTCTGCTATATTTGTAATTGATCATGAAACAAAAAACTTCTCTGGGTTACTAATTGAACTTTCTGAAGAGCTTAATCGGCTTATAATTCTATAAAGATTTTATTTTGATTCACTGTGTGTCGAAGATGATGCTATTTACTTGTTACGTTAATAATAAGTGAACAGTAATTCTAATTATATGTCCTATTAATAAATTTTAAACCTAATTTCTATGAAGAAAGTACTATTCGCGCTTTCGTTCCTCATGGTATTTGGTGGGTGGGTTGCAATGGCTCAAACACAAACCATAAGGGGAACAGTAACAGACAGTGAGACCGGCGATCCCGTTCCCGGGGTGTCGGTATTTGTGAAGGGAACTACCCTTGGAACTGTGACTTTGGGTGACGGTTCCTATATGTTGAATGTTCCGAATGATGCCGAAACGATGGTTTTTTCGTTCATTGGCATGAAGACGCAGGAAATTGCCATTGCTGGACAAGCAACCATTGATGTTGTTATGGAGCCGGAATTTATCGCGATGGATGAAGTGGTGGTTACCGCTTTGGGAATATCCCGATCGAAAAAATCGTTGGGATATGCTGCTCAGAAAGTGGATGCAGAGGAATTGACAGCAGCCAACAACTCGAGTCCTATTTCTGCATTGGCAGGTAAAGTGGCCGGTGTTCAGATTTCGGGTAGTAACTTTGCCGGATCGCAAAATGTGTTGATTCGTGGTGCCAGCTCTTTAACAGGGAATAACCAGCCTTTGTATGTAATAGACGGTGTGCCGCTGGATAACCAAAACTTTAATACTACCGATACCCAGGATGGCGGTGGCGGTATAGATTATGGCTCGATGGCGAACGACCTGAACAGCTATGATATCGAAAGCGTCAATATATTAAAAGGAAGTGCTGCTTCTGCCCTTTATGGTAGCCGTGGACAGAATGGGGTGATTATGATTACCACCAAATCGGGGAAAAAAGGGAAAAAAGATTTTAGAATAGAGGTAAATACCGGCGTTACTTTTGAAGAAGTGTCGGTTTTGCCCAAGCTTCAGGATAAATATGGTGGAGGTTCTGTCTATGATAGTGATACCGATGTCTATGATAATGATAGTTTTGGAACGGTAACCATCGACGGCACCACCTATGACGTTGTCGATTATTCAACCGATGAAAGCTGGGGGCCCCGGTTTGATAGTAACCGTCAGGTTTTGCACTGGTGGGGTCTCTACGATTATGAACAAGGCATTACTTCCAAACCTCAAACCGGACCTTGGGCAGCCTCTGCTCATGATGTGGAGGACTTTTTTGAAACCGGAGTGGCCTATCAGAATTCTGTTTCAGTAATCACCAGCAATGAAAATTCGGCCCTTCGCGTAGGTTACACCAACGTTAGCAGAACCGGTACTATGCCTAACTCTAAGCAGAATAAACATACCTTTAATATTAACGGTACGTCTAGCTTCTTCGAAGACCTGATAGATGTTAACGCCACTATGACCTATGTGGATACTTATACCAAAGGAAGACCCACCTTTGGGTATGCTGACAATTCTGTTTTCCAGAAGTTTTTCCAATGGGGTCAACGTCAGTTGGATATGGAAAAATTAAAAAATTATAAAAATCCCGACGGCACCCAACGCACCTGGAACCGGGTATCGGCAAGCAATTCCAATCCATTGTATTCGGATAACCCATATTGGATTGCTAATGAAAATTATTCCGATGACGATCGGAAGAGAATTTTTGGGACTACCGGGGTAACCATTAATCTGACCGATGATTTGAATGTGGAAGGGAATGTTTATTTGGACACTTATACATTCAACACCCGGGAAAGAACAGCCCCCGGATCTCAAGCGTTATCCTCATATAAAACCAGTACCCATCAGTTTATTGAAACCAATTATGAAGGAAAAATAAACTATAATAAAAGCATTGGAGATTTTAGTCTCATGGGTTCATTCGGGGCAAACCGTCGCGTGTCAGAATATAACAAGATTAATGCTGAAACAGATGGTGGTCTGGCCATTGGAGGCTTGTGGAATATCAACAATTCCAATAACATGCCGGTGGTTGAATCCTATAAGGAAGAACGCGAAGTTAACAGCTGGTTTGCCGTGGCTAGTGTGGGATTTAAGAATATGGCCTATGTGGATATTACCGCCAGAAAAGATTTTGATTCTACCTTGCCCAATGGGAATAACAGCTATTTTTATCCTGCTGCATCATTCAGTTTTATTCCTTCCGAATTAGTGGATCTGCCCTGGATGAATTTTTCCAAGGTGCGATTTAATATATCTCGTACCGGGAATGGAACTGAGCCCTATCGGGTGAATCAAACCTATCTTGTAGGAGATGCGTTTAATAATACGCGTCAATTCTCCAATAATGAAAGATTGAACTATCCTAATCTGAAGCCGGAATCTACAACAGAAATCGAATTGGGACTGGAAGGTTCGTTCCTCAATAATCGTGCAGGATTTGACGTTAGCTGGTATAAGAGAAACACTACGGATCAAATTGTTCCCATCGAAATCAGTGGTTCCACCGGTTATACTTCCAAAGTCATTAATGCGGGAGAAATTGAAAATAAAGGAATCGAACTTTTGGTGTATGGTACACCTGTTAAAATCGGGGATTTCCAATGGGACCTCAGCGTGAATTTTGCTACCAACGACAGTAAGGTGCTGTATTTGCCGGAAGGGTTGGATAAAATTCAGCTTGCCGCAGCCCCCTTTGGCGGTGCCTACCTAAATGCATCGGTAGGTGATCCTTATCAAATGTTGTGGGGATATGATTATGTGTATGACGATGATGGTAATAAGGTTATTGATCCCAAAACCGGATTTTACAAGCCTTCAGAACTAAAAGCCATTGGTTCGGTTTTGCCCGATTATAATATGGGTATTCGGAATGCCTTTAGATTTAAAAGGTTTGATGTCAGTGTGTTGTTGGATATTCAACAAGGTGGAACTTATTACTCTCTTTCTCACATGTGGGGAATGTATTCTGGAATGTTGGAAGCAACTGCTACCCCCACCTCTAACGGCAACACCATACGTGAAGACGGTATCATCGTTCCCGGGGTGTTACCGACGGGCGAGCCCAACAATATTAGAATTGCCGGAACTAAGTATGGCGCATATTTTTATCATGGAAACGGAACACCGAGTGTTACCAGTTTCTTCGATGCCTCCTATGTGAAACTTCGTGAGGTAACCCTGGGTTATAATTTGCCTAAACTGGCCAGCTTTATACAAAAAGCCAGGGTGTCTCTGTACGGACAAAACCTGTTTGTGTGGGGACTGGATCAGGATGGTGTTGATCCAGAGTCGACCGTTGGAGGTTCAGGAAATATTCAGGGGATTGAAGGGGGTTTGATCCCTGCAACCCGTTCATATGGTATAAATCTTCAGATTACATTTTAACCGTTAAAGAAAGTATATTATGAGAATAACAAAATATATAGCCTGCTTAGTGTTGGGAGCTATTTTTTTCACTTCTTGTGAAGTCGATTATATTGAGAATCCCAATGAGCCGGGTGTTCCGCCTACTTCCGGCCTAATGTCCAGGGTACAAAAACAGTTGATGAATGATACCCGTGATGAATGGTTTTCAGGACGTATGGCTCTGTTATGGGTCCAGTACTGGAACCAGGTAAACTATACCGAGGAAGATCGTTTCCTTTACCGTGAAACAGTTAATAAAAGCGGATGGGATGATCTTTATGCCAATGCTCGTGATCTGAAATCCATTATTGATATTAATACCGATCCGGAATTGAAGATAGATGCCGCATTGGATGCCCCCAATGAGAACCAGATTGCCGCTGCCAGAATTATGCTTGCTTACATTTTTCAACTGGCCACCGATATTTGGGGTGATATTCCTTACTATTCTTACGGTACAAACAATCAGGATTTTGATGCACTTTATGGTGATGAGGGGGTATTGACGCCCCAATATGCCCGTCAGAAAGATATTTATGTTGATCTTTTGAAAGAATTGGATGAGGCTCAGGCAATGATAATTGAAGATGCCAATATGATAAATGGTGATAATATCTATAATGGCGATGCTACCAAGTGGAAAAAATTTGCCAACTCTCTGCGGTTAAGGATAGCCAACCGCATAAAAGATGTAGAACCCGATCTGGCAGCCGAGCATATTGCCGATGCATTGGCGCAGGGAGTCTTCGAATCCAATGAAGATAATGCCGTGATTTACTTTGAGAATTCAGCCTTGAATGGTGCGCCGATGTACCGTGCTTTCTATGTGGAAAACCGTACCGACTTTTCGCCTTCCTATTCTTTTGTTGAGTTGTTGAAAGGTAATCGCGGTCCTTTTGGCATGGAAGATCCGCGTCTGCCCATATATGTTGCACCCAATGGAGATGGTTTTTACTACGGGGTTCCGATGGCCAACTCAAACGATAAGGTTAGGGAATATAAGCATGAATCACTACCCGGCGATGTTGTGCTATCTCCTACGTACGGGGAAGTGTATATGGAATATTCCGAAGTATGCTTTATCCTCAGCGAACTTAACGGTTGGGACCAAACTTTGTATGAAGAGGGTGTTAGGGCCTCCATGAGTAAGTGGGATGTGGAAAGTTTAGATATTGAGGATTATGTGAATGCTTTGCCACCGGCATCGGAAGAGACGGTTATGACACAAAAATACATTGCCTTGTATATGCAGCCTTATGAGGCCTGGTCAGAGATTCGTCGTACAGGATATCCCACTACGCTTATTAAACCTGGTGAAACTTATACCGTTACCACCGAATATTATAACGATGAAGAGGTGTTGGATGTTATGGAACAAACATTTACTTTCGAGCCTATTGTGGATCTGGATGTTGATGTTCCCACGAGGGTGAAATATCTGCTTAACGAAGCCAGCGTTAACAGTGTTAACCTTGAAGATGCCATTGTTAATATGGGTGGTGACGAAATGGATACGCCTCTCTGGTGGATGGAATAAATATTTATTGAAAAACTATTACTTCCCGTAATAGTTTCTGGGGGGTAGTGCTTTGATGCGCTGCCCCTTTTTTTGTAGAGGGGAAAGACCCAGAATATGGAACAAAGAGTATTATTTAGCACATCAACTTATTTTTTTTTCATCAATTTGATAAGTATCTGGCTTCAATTTCCGTCTTCCGCGTCCAAATTTCCCCTTAAAATATACCCAGCAAATGAATCAAAACTTATTTAGAGAAACTCAAAATCATCAGCATCTTTCCATGCAGGGAATTTTTGTCTGAATCGATTCAGCTCTTCGAGGTTAATATCTGCATATATTATGGATGGATTAATGTCTGCTGCGTAGCTAACTGATTCTCCTTTTGGTGAGTAGACCACCGAGCCACCGGCATAGCCTACCTGCGGATCTGTCCCGGTACGGTTAACGCCTGCTACATAGCATTGATTTTCAATGGCACGGGCCTTGAGAAGTGTTGTCCATACATCCTGACGGGATGCAGGCCAGTTGGCCACATAGATTAACATGTCGAAATCATTACGGTTGCGACTCCACACCGGGAATCGTAAATCGTAGCAAATTTGGGGAGAAATTCTCCAATTTTCAAAGTCAAATACTTTTCTTTCATTGCCGGCAGTGTAGTGGTGTTGTTCTTCGCCCATCCTGAAAAGATGTCTTTTGTCGTAATGGTGGAGTTCTCCACCGGGTATCGCGAAATAAAAACGGTTATAATAATTGTTATGAATGTGGGCAACAGAACTTCCACCAATGGCCATTGATTGCTTGATTGCCATCTCTTTAAACCATAAGGGTACCTTTTGAAGATTATTATCCTGTAGTTGCTCCGGTTGCATCGTAAATCCGGTTGAAAACATTTCAGGGAGCAATACCATTTTGCAATCTGGAGCGACTGATTCTATCAGATTTTGGAAATGTTTCAGATTTCTGTCAATGTCGCACCAGTACAACGATGTCTCTATCAGGGCTATTTTCATTCGTATAAAATTTATATAACTCATTGGTGTAATGGAGCTTGCATGGCTTTAGTTTATACATATTCTTATTGTGGAAAGTCTTCTTGCCATGCTCGTTTCATTGATATAGATTTTTTTAATGTTAGTGGTTAGGCTATTAGCAAATCAAATACTAGATGTTTAGATTATTAGATACAAGATATAAGATTAATGTTTAACAGTAACAATAACTTGATATTAGCACTTTAGAATATCAATCCCTTCAATCCCTTCAATCCCTTCAATCTCAACGCCTAACAACCTATTGGCCTATCAACCTATTGGCCTATCGACCTATCAACCTATCGGCCTATTGACCTAATAGCCTATTAGCCTTTCCATCCTGTGCACTTCTGCCTAAATTTTTTATACATATTCTTGTTGTGACCAACATTCCTGGTCAAGCTCGTTTCATGGTTGAACTATTTTTTCCAGCCAATTTTCAAGACATTTTCTGATATCACTGTTTTTCTTTCCGTGATGATTGACCATCACACAAAAAACCAGCGGATGTTCATTGTTACGAAAGATATATCCGGCATATCCCAACACATCTTTCATGGAACCACTTTTGCCATAAATAATTCCCTTTAAAGGAGCCTGCTTTCCGAAGTGTTTTAAGGTTCCTGATTCACCACTAATAGCCAGGGAGTTTTTAAAAGTCTCAAAAAGTAAACTATCCTGATAAATAGTTGTGAGCATTTCGACCAGAAAAGCTGGTGACAATGTACTTTGAGGGGCGAGACCACTGCCGTCTTTAATGTTGAGACAGAACTGTTCATCTTTGCGTTGCCAGTAGTGTTTAATTTGTTGAAGGCCTGAATCCCATTCCGATATGTTTTGAGATGCCCTTTTTTTCCCGAGAGCAATCAACAAATGATCAGCGGCCAGATTAAGACTATGTTGATTGAGCTCTTTTATAATTTCTGATAATGGTGGGGACTCTATTTCACCAGCCAATTGAATATTGGTAGTTATGTTTGTTGATGTGATCTTTTCGATGGGTATATTCCCGTTTTTATCCATGATTGCACCTACTTCCGAAGCAAAGGTCAAACCGGGCTCCGGCAATGCTCCTTTTATGACGAAGTGATTTCGTCCGGCCGGTATTGATCCTCTGATTTCCCACATGTCAAGACCGGGAAGACCATAAATATAGGCGCTGTCACGGTTGTGTTTTGCAGATATTACGCGGCAGTTAAAGGTTATATTATCTGGCTGTGGAAAAACGGATACAACGCGACATTTGGCTCCTATTTGGGGGGGAGATTTCAATACTACGGTCAACGAGTTGTCTCTCCAGGTTAATGCAGCCGGGGGAGCACCGTAATAGTTACCCATATCTTCCCACAGTCTGCGCGAGGGATAACGTGAACCTTGTAAATAATTTTCATCAACGAATATCTGTCCGTTGATTTTTTTTATACACTTTTTTTCCAAAATATTTTTGACCCGTAAGAGGACCGAATCGGGATGTTGATTGGGAAAATACCGTGAACCCAAAGTGGGATCACCTCCGCCTTCAATAATCAGATCGCCGTACAACGTGCCATTGTGGATGGATCCTGTGAACCATAGTCTGGTGGCGAACTTGAAATCTTTGCCAAGAAGATCCAGCGCCGTGGCGGTTGTCACCAGTTTCATAAGGCTTGCCGTTAGCCTGTTTTTTTTAGGCTGATGAGCGGCTACCACTTCTCCTGTGCAAAGGTCCTTTACCAGAGCTGAAACGGAAGCATAATCAGGGAGTCCTTCGGGTTTTTGGGCCTGGGAAGGAAGGAATACTAGAGAGAACAATATAAACAGTGTGTGGGACAGAGAATATCCTTTATTCTTCAATACCATATTGGTTATCAATTTTTTTCTTCTCCTGGATGCGTTGTGCAAGAAGAATATAATAAGATTTGCAGGCATCTTTTTCTGCTTGTGTTACGGAAAGATTACCCATGGGGGCATATTCTTCCATACTATTCCAAGCCCATGCTGCTGCTTCACGAAAATCGCCAGTCATTTCTTTGCTAAGGGCCAGATTAAAAGCCGCTCTGGCCTTTTGCTTGGGTGATCCGTTTAGATAAACGTAATACCATATTCGACCGGCTTCTTCCCACTGATTGTTGGCAACCAATTCAGAAGCTTTGTAAAATAAGGGGTGTCCCTTAATGTAAATGAGCCTTGACTGTGATTCCCATGAGGGAGCTACGTAATCCGAATATTTAGCACCTGCATGTTGTGCCGCCATTTTTAATGCCTCCCGAATGGGTGGCAGCTCTGCCGCGGAACCGGTGATTGAGTAGCCTATACCATCCCAGAAAATAGTATCTTTTTGGACATGGACATCCAGCGTCTTTCCGGTTAAACGATTGTAAATTTTCCATCTGGTACGACTACGGGCATCCAAGGTGGAATAATAAATATCAGGAGCTTCAGAAACCTGAAGGGTCGTACCATAATCGAAATAGTCAAGAGCAATTAATCCCTGAGCATTATAACGATCACATATTGAGTCTAAGGTTTCGGTCGATAAAGAAGGAGATAGGGAATAAGTGGAAACCGGATCTAGTTTTTGGGGATAAACATGTACCGAATCAAAAAACTGTTTGCTTTTTAATACTTCCGCCATACTTTCAATGGCTAACTTACCAAAATCCTTCAGAAGGATGGTGTCTACCACATATTTTTTACCGGGTAAAATGATTTTGTGGATACCACTATCGATTTTGGTAAATGGAGGTGCATGATCTACCACCACTACCGATGCAATATCAACGGGGATTTCCACTCCGGCCGGTTTCTGTACGTCTAAACCAATGGTTGTGTAAGATACGCAGCCTGATAGAATAAGTATGAGTGCAAAACAACTCCAATTTTTAATTCGGTACATGAAGCACAATTTAGTTTAGAGGGCGTTTTTTAGGATCGCTACCACGTCCTTGGCCATAAGCTTTTTAAAACTTCCAATGGGCCCAAAAACGCAGGCTTTTTCTCCCATAGCCTCAAAATGATCATCAGGAATATTAACCTCCGAAAGGGTGGCAGGCATACCCAGAGAAGAAAAAAATCTTCGAACGGAATCGATGCCTTTTTCGGCGGCCGACTGGTCGTCAGGGTCTTCTATATTCCACACATTTCGTGCCATTTGTGCAAATTTGGGTGCGGTTTTTTCGCTCAAAACATATTTCATCCAAACTGGATGGATAATCGCGAGTCCTGCCCCATGGGTAAGATCATAAATGGCGCTAACTTCATGTTCAATGCCGTGCGTTGCCCAGTCGCCCATTAGCTTCCCTGTTACCGTCAGACCATTAAGCGCCAGACTACCGGCCCATAGCAGGTTGGCTCGCGCCTCATAGTTTTCAGGTTCTTCAAGAGCTATAGGGCCATACTTGATACAGGTTTTTAATATGGCTTCGGCAATGGCATCCTGAACAAAGGTGCCGTCGGAGGGAGCAAAATAATTTTCAAAAATATGACTCATCATATCCACCGTTCCTGCGGCCGTATGGTAACGGTTTACGCTATATGTATAGACCGGATCGAGGATGGAAAATTTCGGTCGCAATAAATCGCTGCCCATGCCTCTCTTTTCCTGTGTTTCTTCATTGGTGATAACGGCATTGCCGTTCATCTCGGATCCTGTGGCGGCAAGGGTAAGAATGGTGCCGATGGGTAATGGATTATCAACCTTTGCCTTGCGCATCATAAAGTCCCATGGATCTCCTTGATAGTTGACGCCTGCAGCAATGGCTTTGGATGCATCAATTACACTGCCACCCCCGATGGGTAATATGAAATCGAGGTGGTGCTCCCGACACAGCCGAATACCCTCTTTAACCGATGTTAGCCTAGGATTGGGTTGAACTCCGCTAAGCTCTACGTAATGTAAATTGTAACGTTGGAGTTGTTCTATCACCTGATCATACAACCCGATTTTCTTTACGGAACCTCCTCCGTAAACCAATAAGACCCTTGAGCCGTATTGTTTGATTTCAGGGCCTAATTCAACGACTTTATTCTTTCCGAATAAAATCTTTGTTGGAGTGTGAAAATTAAAATTTTTCATCCGTATAAAATTAGATTAATTCATTGGTCTGATGGAACTCGCATGACCATCAGTTTATACATGTTCTTGTTGTGACAACTCTACGTTGTCATGCTCATTTCATTGGTTGCTAAAATGGTTTGTAGGGATGGTTCACTATATTAAAACAATAAAAGGCGCCTTCTGTTGAAAGCACCTTCTAATATAGTAAATTATAGCCAATATCAAGTATTCATACCACCACAAACATGGATGACCTGACCGGTAACATAGGATGAGAGGTCAGAGGCCAGGAATACGCAAGTGTTAGCCACGTCTTCAGGAGTTCCTCCCCGACGCAAAGGTATTTTGCTTTCCCACTCTTTTTTAACGTCATCGGGTAAAGCACCGGTCATTTCGGTGATGATGAAACCAGGCGCTATGGCATTACTGCGGATACCGCGAGAACCCAATTCCTTGGCAATCGATTTGGTAAACCCGATCAATCCTGCCTTGGAAGCGCTGTAGTTAGCCTGACCGGCATTCCCGCTTACCCCAACCACCGAGCTCATATTAATGATCGAACCGGAGCGTTGTTTCAGCATGGTTTTTTGAACGGCTTTGGTGAAATTAAAGGCGGATTTCAGGTTCACATTAATAACAGCATCCCATTGTTCTTCGGTCATACGCATTAATAATGTGTCTTTGGTAATTCCGGCATTGTTCACCAAAATATCTATTTGCCCAAAATCTTTGACAATTTCTTCAACCACGGTTTGGGTTTCCTCAAAATTGGCAGCGTTGGAGGCATAAGCTTTTACTTTGACGCCTAATCCGGCAATTTCTTGTTCGGTAGCTTTGGCTGCATCGTTATAGACAAGATCGGTAAAAGCAATATTGCATCCTTCTTTAGCGAATCGTAAAGCAATAGCTTTACCAATTCCCCGGGCTGCGCCGGTAACAATTGCAGTTTTTCCTTCTAATAACTTCATTATTATTTCTTTTTAAATTCCAAAATTATTGTTCAATATTATTTTTGGATGGGTAAAGATGTTAAAAGTTTTATAAATAGAAACTCACAAATAGAAAAAAATTGTTGTGAGCTTTACTTTAAATCGTGACTAATCCTGTGTTGCAGGTAAAAAGAATGTCAACTTTTATTCTGCTGGAAAAGTCGTTCATTTAAACGCTTCATGGTCTCTGAAGCGCCGCCTTTGAGATGAAAATCAGTAATCTGACTGGTGAAATTTGAGGCTTCGGGATTGATTTCAATAATGGTTGCCCCACCTCGTTTGGCTTCCATGGGGATCATAGCAGCCGGCATCACTTCTCCGAGACTACCAATCACGATGCAAACATCTGCTTTACGCGCTGCTTCAAGGCTTGCAGTGTAAGCATCGGATGGAATGGCTTCTCCAAAAAAGACGAAATCGGGCTTTACTAATCCTCCACATTTGGGGCAGGTAACAGGAAGTTCTTCAAAATTTGCCTGGCTGGCCGGAAATCGATGGGTACATTTGGTGCAAACCATTTTTTGTGCATTCCCATGAAACTCATATACGTTTTTACTCCCTCCGGCCTGATGCAGATTATCAATGTTCTGCGTTACCACACACTTTAGAAAACCTTTGTGTTCCCATTCACCCAGTATGGTGTGTGCCGGATTGGGTTTTGCCGTTCCAAAAAAATCATAGAAAATTTCTCTGATGACTTTCCAAGATTCAAGAGGGTGGGCATAAAAATAATCCAAATCCAATACCTGAGGGTCGTATTTGGACCATATTCCGTTTTTCCCGCGAAAAGGCGGGACGCCACTCTCTACTGAAATTCCAGCACCTGTAAATGCAAATGTGTACTTAGAATGGCGTAGGCTTTCTACCGATTTTTCAATAAGATCGTCTTCCATTATTATATCGTTTATTTAACTTGCTGGTCTAATGGAATTTAAAAAATAGTTATTAGTCAACAGTGATTAGTGGTTGGTCATTAGTGATTAGTCATCAGTCGTTAGTGGTTAATAGTTAGTCTGTTTCGCACATCAATCTCATCAACCTCTTTGATTTTCTCAATATCATTGTTTAACAACCCAATAACCCAATAACCTATTAACCTAATGGTCTATAGGCCTATCGACCTATTGGCCTATTGACCTATTGACCTATCCAATATGTTTTGTCAAAATTACAAATTAGTCGACAAAAGACCTATTGAAAGCCTCCCTTTAACTACCTTCAGATAGGATACAACTCATTTTGCGAAAAGGAACTTCCATCCATTTTGATAGTTCTGAGTGCTATTCCTGTTTATATCGATTTTCTGAATTCTGATTTTTGATATTCATCTCCAATAAACGTTACTATTTAATGACAGCGGCCATCGTCTGACCGATCAGGGCCGGTGAATCCACCACATGAATGCCACACTCTTTCATCACTTTCATTTTTGCCGCTGCGGTATCTTCCTTGCCTCCGATAATGGCCCCGGCATGTCCCATCCTTCGTCCTTTAGGCGCTGTTTGTCCGGCAATAAAACCGACCACGGGTTTGGAGCCATGTTCTTTAATCCATCTGGCGGCTTCTATTTCCATATCACCACCTATTTCGCCAATAATAACAATTCCTTCCGTGTCTTTGTCATCCATCAATAGTTGAACGGCATCCAGAGTCGTGGTTCCAATTACGGGATCTCCGCCGATGCCGATGCAGGTGCTTTGTCCCAGATTCAGTTTTGTAAGTTGATCGACCGCTTCATAAGTGAGTGTTCCTGAACGGCTGATGACACCAATGTTTCCCGGTTTATGAATGAAGGCCGGCATAATGCCTGCTTTGGCTTTTCCCGGAGAGATGATGCCCGGACAGTTGGGGCCTATCAACCTGCTTTTGCGAGAAGATAAGTAATGCTTCACTTTCACCATATCGGAGACGGGGATTCCTTCCGTGATTGCTACGATCAGCTCAATGCCAGCATCTGCAGCTTCCATAATGGCATCGGCACCAAAACGAGGAGGCACAAAAATAACCGAAGTGTCGGCTCCGGTTGCTGCTACCGCTTCTGAAACAGTGTTAAAAACAGGAAGACCTAAGTGTTGGGTGCCACCTTTTCCCGGGGTTACGCCACCGCATACCATGGTCCCGTAATCTATCATTAATCCGGCATGAAAGGTGCCTTCGCGGCCGGTAAAACCCTGTACCAAAACCTTGGAATTTTGATCAATCAGTACACTCATACATTGCTAATTTGAAAGGTTTGAATTTAATTTAATATAATTCATAATAAACAGTTAACATTCTAACCTGCCAAAGGGTTTAATTTTGTTTTTTTACCTAAAAAAATCAGCTGAAGAAATCGGGGGTGGGAAAGAGGAGATTTTTCTTTCCCCGCACGCTACAAGTATGGGTATATTATTATCTGTAGTTTCAATTCGTTTCTGTTGCTCAACGGTTATTGATGAAGAGAGACGGTCTCATTACATTGCTGTTGGCCAATGGCGAGTATGCTTCAATACCTAATTGCCTTAAATGACCGGGCGGGTAGAAATCGACTCTCATGAGGAGGGTAAAAGGTAAAAATAGGAAGGGGCATCTATATCATTTTCGCGATGGCCCTTACCCAATCATCATTTAAGTTTAAACAGGGTATATGGCGGAAGGTTTCGCCTCCTGCAGCTATAAATGTTTCACGTCCTTCTTGCCGAATCTCTTCCAATGTTTCCAGACAATCACTGACAAAGGCCGGGGTTACTACCAACAAGTTCTTGACTCCTTTTGACGGCAGCAGCGATAACATATCCGCTGTGGCAGGTCCTAGCCATTGGTCATTGCCCAAACGTGATTGAAATGAAATACTGTATTGATTGTCTGATAGGTTCAATTCTTTGGCAACCAGTCGGGTGGTCTCAAAGACCTGATGTCGATAACAGAATTGGTGGGCTTCGGATGATGTCTGACAACAATCCTGAACTTTCAAACAATGGTGTCCTGTTGGGTCACTTTTCAGAATATGTCGTTCGGGAATGCCATGATAACTGAATAAGAGATGATCAAACTGATCCTTCAGAAAGGGGTGGATGGTCCCTGACAATGCTTTGATATATAAAGGATGGTTGTAAAAAGGATCAACAATCTTGAGTCTGAAATTGTAATTACCCTTTTGCCATGTCTCTTTCACATGTTCCACAGCCGTTTCGTAACTACTCATGGCATAGTGGGGGTAAAGCGGAAATAAAACCACTTCTTCTACATTGGGGGTTTCAGCAACAATTTTTTCAAAGGCCTCCCTGGGCGAAGGCGAACCATACCGCATACACATATAGGCGGGAAGCTTGGTTGCATGAGCCACCTTTTCAACCAGCTTTTGGGTCAGGACGATCAAGGGTGAGCCTTCTTCAGTCCATATGCTTTGATATTTTTTTGCACTTCGCGGCGCACGAAATGGGGCAATAATGCCATTGACCAATAGCCAACGGGGGAGGAAAGGAAGATCGATCACCCTTTCGTCCATCAAGAATTCTCGTAAATATTTTCGAACATCTCCGACTTTAAATGAATTGGGTGATCCCAGGTTGGCTAGGAGAAGAGCTTTTTTGGTCATGATTTTTATGTTTTCTGTGGCATCTAAATTAAAAAATTTCCGATCGTTCTTAACTGAATTTGTAAATTGCGAAAAAGCCTTTTGAGAAAAGGAACAACCAATCAACTAAATTTGTTGCTCCAGGCTTTATAAATCGGACATAATAGTCTGCATAACCCCCTCCAGGTCGATCATAAAGGTCTTAATGTTGATCATAAACCCCTCCAGGTCGATCATAAAGGTCTTAATGCTAATCATAAACCCCTCCAGGTCGATCATAAAGGTCTTAATGCTAATCATAAACCCCTCAAGGTCGATCATAAAGGTCTTAATGCTGATCATAAACCCCTCAAGGTCGATCATAAAGGTCTTAATGCTGATCATAAACCC
>NZ_JBQTGH010000018.1:0-33844 GCF_052400625.1 Thermophagus sp. OGC60D27 | reverse complement strand
CCCTCCAGGTCGATCATAAAGGTCTTAATGCTGATCATAAACCCCTTAAGGTCGATCATAAAGGTCTTAATGCTGATCATAAACCTCTCAAGGTCGATCATAAGCCTCTAAAAGCAGCGCCTAAACATCTCTGAACGGCTCATTAACCCCTGATACGTTGAAACTATTTTAACAGCAGAGAACAATTCATCTTACGCGAAAAATGAATGCCATAGCTAACTTAAATTATCCTGGAACAGAATCCCTTGATGCATTAAAATCAGAGAAAAAAAGTTATCAGCCCACAGAAGCAGGGAAGCTTAAGAAATTAAAAATTTAAGCAAATAGTAGGCTACTTCTTAAAAATTTCGGTTTCTTTTTTGCGGTCAGGGAATTTAATTAACAGAAAAATATTATTTTTAATCTCCGAAAAAAGAAAATACCAAATATAGAATTATACACCTTTTACCTGTTTGGTAATTCCTATCATTTTTGCCCGATGTTTTTTAAACTGAAAAACAAAACATTCTAGTTCATAAAAAACAAATAGAGACATAAAAAAGCCTATGCAAGTATCAAAGTTGATACGGAACCAATAAAAAGTCGAACACCAAAGATTTAATAACTGAGCTAATTTTAAGTTTAATATAAACCAATGAACACTTATTTTCACAAATCGTCAATAACCCATTGAAATTTTTAAACAAATGAAGAACAACATTTTAGCAGTACTGATATCCCTTATCTTTTTAGCGTTATGGTCGTGTTCCGATAAACCGGCCTATGAGGAAGGGAAGACCTATCATGGATTTCGCCTGGTAGAAGATCGCTTTGTAGAGGAAGTGAATGCGCATTGTCTCTATTTCGAGCATGAGCAGAGCGGTGCCAGGCTGATGAAGATTGCCGCGGATGATGCCAACAAGCTTTTTTCCATTTCGTTTAAAACAACCCCCAAGAATGATTACGGGACACCGCACATTCTTGAACATTCGGTACTGAATGGGTCTAAAAATTTCCCTGTAAAGAGTCCGTTCGATTTATTGGCCAAAGGTTCGCTCAATACCTTCTTAAATGCCATGACCGGTTCTGATTTTACCACTTATCCGGTTGCCAGTATGAATATGGCCGACTATTTCAATCTGATGCATGTGTATATGGATGCTGTTTTTAATCCTCTTTTACACAGCGACCCCAGAATATTTAAACAAGAGGGATGGCACTATGAATTGGACGATCCGGAAGGTGAGGTTGTTTATAAAGGGGTCGTGTACAACGAAATGAAGGGCGCATTCTCGAGCCCTGAAAGACAATTGGATTATCATATTTACAAGATTCTTTTTCCTGACAATACTTATGGCGTCTCATCAGGAGGTTATCCGGAATCCATCCCCGACCTTACCTATGGATATTTTAAAGCGTTTCACAAAACCTATTATCATCCATCCAATTCTTTTGTGTTGCTTTACGGTGATGCTGATTTAGATAAAGAATTGTCATTTCTGGATCGTGAATATTTTTCGCATTATCAAAAGTATGATAAGAAAATAGAAATACCTCTTCAAGCGCCGTTTGAAGCAAAGAAAGAGGCTGAAAAAAGCTACAGCATTCCGGAAGGATCAGACACCCGGGATAAAACCTACTTAAGCTATAATTTCGTTATCGGTAAAAATACCGATCAGGAATTGGTGATGGCTTTGGAAATTTTGAGTGAGGCACTGGTAAATCACCAGTCGGCACCGCTTCGATTGGCATTACAGGAAGCCGGAATAGGCAAGGATGTGGATGCTTGGGTGAATGAAGACCAACAGAATGTATTTCAAATAACGGTGCAAAATGCCAATCCTGAAGATAAAGACCGTTTCAATGAAATCGTGTTTAATACGCTTCAACAAGTGGCAGAAGAGGGATTGGATCAAGAAATGATTGATGGTATAATCAATCGAATGGAATTTATGTTGAGAGAAGGGGATTCCCCTCAAAAAGGATTGATGTATCTGTTTGCGGTGAAAAACAGTGTTTCTTTTGGCGACGACCCTTTTGCCGGTCTTGAGTTTGAAAAGCCTCTGGCCCGGGTTAAAGAAGAAATTAAAAACGGATTGCTTCAAAAAATTGTTAAGGAGCAGTTTGTCGACAATCCGCATGCCTTGTTGATGGTCTTAAAGCCAGAACCGGGATTGGAAAATAAAATGGCCGAAAAAACCAAACAAAAACTTGCTGAATACAAAGCATCACTTAGTGAAGATGAACTGAATCAATTGATAGAGGAAACAAAAGCGCTGAAAGAATACCAACAGGAAGATGATGACCCTGAGGCAGTGGCATCCATCCCCATGCTGTCGCTCGCGGATATCAGCAAAGATGTGCAATGGTACGAAGTGGCCGAGAAAAACATCAGTGATATTCCCGTATTGCATTATCAGGATTTTACCAACAATATTATTTATACCACCCTGTTTTTTGACCTTCGTACGCTTCCGCAAGAGCTCATACCCTATGGCCGACTGCTGACAGAAGTCCTTGGAAAAATGAATACTGAAAACTATTCCTACGGGGATCTGGACAATGCCTTGAATATCCATACCGGAGGATTCAATACTTTTCTAAACAGTTATTTGGAGCATCGTTCCGATGATAAACTGGTGGCCAAATTGGGCATCTCCGCCAAAGCAACTGTCAACAAGGCTGATAAGTTGTTTGAGTTGGTGGATGAGATCATTCATCGTTCTAAACTCAATGAAAAAGAAAGGCTGAAGGAAGTGCTGATACGTCATCAATCTCAGACAGAATCGCAAGCCAAAAATTATGGTATAGGATATGCCATTAACCGTTTAAATTCTTATTATTCCAATCGCGGAATGTTTAATGAACTCATAAATGGGTTAAGTTATTACGATTTCATTACAGATATCACCCGTAATTTTGATTCCAAGAGTGATGAGGTGATTAATAATTTGCAAAAAACAGTGGACCTCCTTTTCCAAAAGCAAAATTTAATGGTTGGGATGACCTGTTCAGATAAAAACTATAATGATATTCAGGAGGCAGTTGCCCATTTTGTTGGACAACTTTCCGACAACGAGGTCGGCATCAACCAATGGTCTTTTAATTTTGAACCTAAAAATGAAGGGCTGACTTCTTCTTCAATGGTTCAATATGTTGTTAAGGGCAATGATTTTAAAAAGCTAGGGTACGAATGGGATGGAAAAATGAGGGTTCTCAATCAAATATTGTCGCGTGAGTACCTTCAGACTAAAATTCGCGTTTTGGGTGGAGCCTACGGCGGTTGGGCCTCTATATCACCTTCCGGAAATATCTATTTTGCGTCGTATCGAGATCCCAATTTGTCAGAAACACTTGAGAATTACGATGCAGCCGTAGATTTTGTAAATAGCTTTGAAGCCGATTCCACAGAGATGACCCGATTCATTATCGGTACCATTGCCAATATTGATGGTCCCACTACTCCGTCGATTCGGGGGAATATGGCGTTTTACAACTATTTTTCAAAAGATTCCAAAGCAGAAATTTTAGCTGAGCGTAATGCTATTCTTAGTACCACACCGGAAGACATTCGCTCTTTTGCAAAAATGATCGCCGACGTTATGGAACAAAACACATGGTGTGTTTATGGCAATGATCAAAAAATCAATGGGAATAAGGAACTGTTTAAATCTACCAGATCTGTGGTGAAATAAACAGGAAGCATAGGCCCCATTCTGAATTAATTCCCCCTGTCCGATTTCTTTGGACAGGGGTTTTTTAGTTGTGGTTTTAGGGCAGAACGCATGGACCCGGGGCAGGGTGAAAATCTGAAAGGGTAGATGGATGACAAGTGGAAATATGGATGCGACGCATCGCGAGATGGACAGTATTCACTGTGCCTCATTATTTTAAACTGTTTAGTCTCCGCTCCACCTTTTCACGTCCCCACGCTTTCACCGTTTTCTTAATATTCCAAAACTGCTATTTCTTTTTATCCAGCGCTTCCAGACGTTTTAACAGGGGTGGATGCGAATAGTTAAAAAAGACATACCAAGGGTGCGGTGTCGGGTTGCTCAGGGCATTGGCCGAAATTTTTTTGAGTGCCGTCTGCAAAGCTCTGGCATCCGCGTGCTCTCCTGCAAAGGCATCGGCCTGAAATTCATTGCGTCGCGACAGGATGTTCATGCCCAATCCCAGTATTTCACTCACCGGACTGTATAAGATACCAAAGCCTATAAGACCAATATGGAAGAGAGGTTGTTCTACCCCTAAGGCCTGTGACAAGGCAGGCTCATTGACAAACCACCCCAGCAAAAACATTGTAAGCCCGGTTTGTAATATGCTGATTAAAGTGCCCCAAATGATATGTTTTAACCGATAGTGTCCAATTTCATGAGCCAGTACGGCGACAATCTCGTCGGTTTGCAGGTCATTGATCAAGGTATCGAACAGGACAATTCGTTTATTTTTTCCAAAACCGCTGAAAAAGGCATTGGCCTTAGTCGAACGTTTGGAACCGTCCATCACATAGATATTGTCCAGCGCAAAACCCGCTTTACGGCTCATTGCTTCTATGGCCTTTCGCAGAGGGCCCTCTTCCAACGGGGTTTGTTTATTAAATAAAGGCAAAATGAGAGTTGTATAAAACTTACTGAAGAAAATCATAAAGAGGGAAAGCCCTACCCAGGCATAGAGCCAAAACCATTTACCGGCAAATTGGTAAAACCAGATTATCAGGCTCAGCAGCACACCGCCGATCACAGCGCCCAGTACCAACCCTTTGATTTGGTCCAAAATAAACGTTCGTGACGTGGTTTTATTAAAGCCAAATTGCTCTTCAATGACAAAGGTCTGATAAATGCCAAACGGCAATCCGATGAAAAAGGAAGCCAACCCCATGATGCCAAAAAATAGCAACGGGCGCCAAAGCCAATGGTCGGTGAGTTGAAGTACCAGATTATCGACCCAAGCAAAGCCATGAAACCATAAAAAAAACAACAATACCACCAGACTAAAGGTGGAGGATATCTTCCCAAATCGATGGTTTACCCGTCGATATTGTTTTTGCTGTTCAAATTTCTCTTGGGGATAAACATCGGCCAGTCGATCGGGAACACTGTGTGCCCAACTGCGGCGGTTTAATTCTTCCAGTATCCATCCCCAAATGGCATCGGCCAGTAATATGAAAATGATGATGTAGAATAACGTGGTATGCATTGTTTTTATGAATTAGTTTCTTGATGTGAATATTTGTGCCCTTATGGTCCGATGAATGGTCATTGTGCGGACCAAAATATTAAAGAGTGCAAACTTAATTTATTGGAAAATGATAACCAAGAGATATATAAATGGTGGAGGAGGGGAGGTTGATTAAAATACCTTAGTCGTTATTATCCTGTTTGAGAAGTTACGGTACGGATGGAATTGAGGGAGAATGGGGTGGGAGCTTTGAATTAGGACTTTAGAGGAGTCTGGGCCTATAATAGAAGAGAGTCACGAATTGTTGTAACTAATAAAAAAAAGAATCTCAAAAATGCAGTGCCGCAGAGTGTTATATAGTTTTGATTCTTGTTGATTGGAAAACCATAAAAATTAAAGACTATTAATTTTCTCTGCGACGCCGCAATTTTGAGATGTAAAACTAAAAGTTTTAAGATGGACGGTATGGCACGTTTTTATTTTTCGACACCAAATACCATAACTGTCTTTGTATTATAATTTTCCCCCGGATTGAGAATGGTTGAAGGAAAGTTGTCATGGTTGGGTGAATCCGGAAAATGTTGTGTCTCCAGGCAAAGAGCTGAGTATTGGCTAAAGACAAAATCGCCGGACTGGATAGAGCCATCCAGGAAATTACCGGAATAGAATTGTAATCCGGGTTCTTCTGTATAGATCTCCATGAATCGACCGGATTGGGGGTCAACCAGACGCGCTGCGAAATTTAAACCTTCGTTTTCACTATTGTTTAGAACAAAATTATGGTCATATCCTCCGGATACTTGATCAATGCGTGCCCCGATTTCATAGGGTATTGTGAAATCGAAAGGGGTATCGCTGACCGGCTTAATTTCCCCTGTGGGAATCAATGTTGAATCTACCGGGGTATAATGGTCAGCATTTATGGTCAGTATATGATCCAGAATGAGGCCTTCACCGCCAAGATTGTAAAAGGCGTGGTTGGTGAGATTCACCGGTGTGGATTTATCCGATTTTGCCGAGTATTCGATAAACAGGCTGTCGGCTTTAAGGGTATAAATCACTGTAACCTTCAAATTTCCGGGATAGCCTTCTTCGCCGTCTTTGCTAAAATAACTGAGCTTAAGGGCTGGCGCCACCGGATCGTGAATGGGTTCGGCATCCCATAGTTTCTGATCGAAGCCATTGGTGCCCCCATGTAAATGGTTCACTCCGTCGTTTGTTGAAAGTTGGTATGTGCTGTCGTTGAGCGTAAATTGCCCTTTAGCAATTCTGTTCCCGTAGCGACCAATTAGCGCGCCAAAGAAATTTCTTCCTTTCAGATAAGGATCAATGGAGTCGAATCCTAACACAACATTTTTTTTGATGCCATTTTTGTCCGGTGTTTTGATCGAAGTAATGACTCCTCCAAAATCCGTAATTTTAACTTCCAAGCCGGTTGTGCTGGTGAGCTTGTAAAGGTTTACCGGTTCACCATTGGGCAGATTTCCCCATTTGTTTTGTTCTATGCCGGGTTTTAATGGCGCCTCGCAACTAAAGAACCCTAAGGTGAGGATGAATCCGGCTGAGATTAACAGCTGTTTTTTCTTCATAATGTAAGTTAATTTTATGTCCCACTTAATTGTACATTTTGAAAACCGAATTTTCCTGTGAAAAAGAATGTACAATGCGCAACAGGACCAGATTTGTGTTTTTATGAGTATGAATTACTTTTCAAAACACTAATTTATCTTTTTTCCCCAAAAAGAGAACCCATTTTCGGAAATTCCTGAAAAAAGAATCGTGTAATTTTTATTTTCCCAATCCCAGCCTTTAAAAACGACATGGGGGTAATTGTTGATATACAATAGGTTGTTTTTGATTTTCCACGATTTTGAGAAGTGTGAATTGGTCGAACCATTGGCCAGGAACTGAACAGTGTCCGCCACGTTGAAGGCTTTTGATGTGTATTTCCAACCACCGGGAGGGATTTGTCCTTGCCAGAGTTCAGACAAGGGAGCTTTTTCCTCCATCTGAATAATTTCCCATTGTCCGGGGATATCGCGTGCGGTTATTTGGCTTTTTTTTACGCCTGCATATCTTTCGGGTGAGACCACAGGCCATCCGTCAGGAAGCCAGAATAATTCTCTAACGTGCAGTAACATCATCAGATTGGAGGGGGCAAGTCTTCCCTGATGAACCATATAGTATTTTCCGTCGTCATTAAGAATGCCGCAATGTCCGTTTCCCGACCATCCCTTATGATTTCCGAATTGGTAGCTATGAGTAAGTACAGGGAAATTGTCTGTGGTATCTTTCATGTCATTACCAAAGTAGTCATAAAACGGTCCCTGAGGCTGATCGGCTCTGCCTACACGGACATTGTAATAAGTGAATAAAGCGTCATAAGAGACAAAAAGATAATATTTTTCCTGTTTTGGATTGTAAATTATTTCGGGGGCCTCGAGGTTGTGAGTTTTCAGGTTGGCTCGTGAAGCAACCAGATGACCGTGGTCTTCTTTTTTCATAGTGAATCCGGTTTGGGGATCCAATTCGACACAATAGAGGCCGCCAAAGTAGGATCCATAATGCATCCACATTCTTCCATTTTTTACATCCGTGATTACAGATGGATCGATGGCATTCATTTTATTAACCGGAATGGTTTTTACTACACACCCTTTGTTTTTCCATGGTCCAAGGGGATGTGTTGAGGTTGCCAGACCAATGAATGAAGAGTTGGTGCCAAAAGCAGAGACCGAATAGTACATTCTGAATTCATGGCCTACCTTCTTGACATGAGGGGCCCACATATTTGTGGCCCCTTTTCCGTGGTTGTTATTGCGGACATGCATTACGGCCTCTTTAGGTATTTCTGTAAGTGCCCAACCTTCGAATTTCCAATTAATTAAGTCGTGTGAACTTCTTATTTGAATATTGCCGGGTTGGATGGTGTCATCGTTGAATTTTACTCCCATGGGTTTGAAAATGGCATCAGTGGAGTACATATAATAAGTATCGCCACTTTTAATAATGGAAGGATCATGCACATTATAAGTCCCCCACATATGTCTATGGCTTAATGAGGTGTATTGTGAATAATCATCGTTATAGGGATTTTGCCCAGAGGCGAGGGATTTTTTATTGGGTTTTGTGTCCGAAATGCATCCCGACATTAACGCAATGATAATTAGAGGGAAGGTTGAATTAATAAAAGATGATAGTTTCATGAGCATTAGATTTAACGGCACTAATTTTTTCTATAAAAAGGTTAGGTTGATGTTCAAATGAAATGAACCTGGCATGAAGGTTATTCTAAATGTTAATTTGTCTGAGTAGGTAGAAGCGTTTTTCAATCGATTAATGTTTTATAATTTTTTACACAAAAATGAATATGACTTTTTTTTGAATGTTCTTGTTTTCATGAACATAGGGAGGTTATACATATTATGTCATTATTCGTTGGTCAAGAATGAAACGAGCATGACAATGTGAGATGGTCACAACAAGAATATGCATAAACTAATGGTCATGCGAGTTCCATCCGACCAATGGATGAACCAATTTTTATCCTGATGAAATGAAAGGATTAGGTTCCCCTTTATTCTCTGCCTCATGATTAAACAAAAATATGGTATCCAATCAGGTGAAGAGAGGATTTTTGGTTTTGATAGGGCGACGCTTGTTGATTTTATGTGGTAACTGTGGAAAATATTGTGTGGTTTTTTTTTCTTTGCAAAGTGTTTTTAAAGTGAATTGTACTTTTATTACGAAAATAAAATTAATTTTGGATTTTTGATTCAGCATTTATTTGGCAATGAAATTTCGTATACCAAACATATTAAAAAATGTAGGGCTATTGGTTGGGCTTTTGCTTCTGGCAAAGGAAAGTGTGGCGTTAAGTGTTCGAAATAAATACTTCCCTTCTCATGTAAATTATATTACCAATGATGATGGACTACCACAAAATACCGTCAATGATATACTGAAAGATCCATTTGGTTTTATCTGGTTTGGTACAGGAAACGGTTTGGCGCGATATGATGGTTATTCTTTTCAGATATATGGGAAGGACCACTTACCGTCCAATTTAATAAAGTCATTGGATGTGACGTCAGATGGCTGCTTGTGGGTTGGGACCAATAAGGGGCTTGGATGCGTTGATTTGATTACGGATCAGGTGTCTGTATTTCCCCTTACTCCGGATACCCTGCCTGTTGGAATCAATAAAATACTGGTTGATTCGCTGGAAAATGTGTGGATTGGCACTCTTTCAAACGGTTTGTTTCAACTCAAAAAAGAAAAAGGGGAATATCGTGTATATCATTACAGTGTGGTGGTAAATCAGATTGAAAATCCATCTGTTAATGCCATGACGATGATCGATAAATCTACATTGTTAGGCGGGAGTAGCCAAGGACTTTTTACTATAGATATTAAAAGTGGTCTCTCTGGCAATTGTGGCTTGTTTTCTGTTGATTACCCCGGAGGTGACATGGATGTGAGGTCGTTATTGTATAATGTCGCAAAAGATGAATTGTGGGTTGGGACTTTTTATGGGGTAATGAGATTTGACAAAAAAAATGAAATAGGGCAATGGTATTTTCCGGGAAATGCCTCCAATGACCTGAGTCATGGTACTATTAATGATATAGAAAGTGATCAATTTGGAACGATTTATATTGGAACCTTGGGAGGTCTTGAAATATATGACCCGGCGCGGGAGGGATTTGTGCATTTTCCCGCGGAAGGCCCAGAAGATTTTAAATTAAACAATCGATTTATAAGGAGTTTGTTTTCTGATGAAAAGGGAAATGTATGGGTTGGTACAGAAAAAGGAGGTGTTAATCACTTTAATCTTTACCAGAAGCCGTTCTATTTTATCAATCATGACATTAAAGACCAAAACTCATTGTCTGAAGGGCCAGTCAATTCAATTTATTTGGATGACGAAAATTTGTGGGTAGGGACGGCCGGAGGTGGATTGACCTCTATTGATCGGGTAAAGAAACGTTTCCGTCATTATCGTTATCAACCTGATGATAGTACCAGTTTATCCAGCGATTTTGTATCCGCCTTGATTAAAGATGGAAATGGAAATCTGTGGGTTGGAACTTGGGGATCCGGAATTAATAAGATGCTCGGGGATGGGAGTTTTCAAAGATTTATACCGGACGAAGGAACGGAGCTGGGAAAAGATTATAATGTTTTCGTTTCTTCTATTTGGTATGATGAGCAAGGATTTTTGCTGATAGGCACTGAAGGGCAAATGGCAATACTTGATTTGAGTAGTGAAAAAATTGTTGTTTTGGATAGTGGCCCTTTGTCGGAGATTACAGAAGTGGGGTGTTTGCTTAAAGATCGAAATAACTATTATTGGGTAGGAACCAGGAACGGATTGTTCCGTTTCCCTGCATCCATGATCGGTGCTACTGGTGAAAAAACGGTCCGTGACAATATGGTGAAGGCGTTTTACAGTAAAAGAGATAAGAAATCGTCGAACAATCTGGCCGGAGATTATGTGATTAGTTTGTATGAAGACAGGGAAGGAAATATATGGGCAGGAACATACAGTGATGGTGTGTCATGTATACAACCAATGGGTACAGACGATTGGAAAATAACTAATTATAATACAAATCAGGGTCTTTGTAATAATGTAGTTTATGGAATTTTGGAAGATCAGAACGGATGTTTATGGATGAGCACAGATCATGGTTTATCACGTTTTGATAAGGAAAAGGGCTTGTTTTTTAATTATTTCCGGGAAGATGGTCTTTTAAGTAACCAGTTTTATTGGTCGGCAGCCTGTAAATCAGAAGACGGATATCTCTATTTTGGAAATATTAATGGACTGAATTATTTCAATCCCAGAAGTTTTCCTGATTACCCATTTCGTCCTAAGGTGTTCATTTCCGGGCTTCGTATTTTTAATAAGCTTCTCAAAACCGGGGAGGTAAGACATCATCAAAAAGTTTTAAAAAAGAATATCTGTCATACAGATTTGGTCTCACTCAGTTATAGGGATAATGTAATTACTTTTGAGTTTACTGCTTTAGATTATTTCCATCCTCAAAAGATTAAATATGCCTATAAATTAGAAGGAGTTGATAAACAATGGGTGGAAGTTGAAAGTAATCAGAGATTTGCCAATTATATCAATCTTGGGGGAGGTACCTATCAGTTTAAAGTGAAGGCTACCAACAGTGATGGAGAATGGAATAGCCCTGAAAAGGTTATTACACTCATTGTTCGCCCTCCATTTTGGCAAACTACCTGGTTCAAAATCTTGTTATTATCTTTGATTATTGTTTTGTCAATGGTTTATTCTCGGCAGCATACCCGACGGTTGAGAATGCAGAAAAGGACATTGGAAAATATGGTCAAGGAACGTACTCGACAGATACAAGAACAAAAGGATCAGCTCACTATTCAGGCAAAAGAGTTGGCCAGTAATAATAACATTTTAGAGCATCGTCAGAAACTTATTGAAGGCCAGAAAAACGAACTGGAACTTAAAAATCGACAAATTCTGGAGCAACGTGACAGGCTTATAGACTTGAATAAAAAGGTGAAGGCCATAAATCAATCAAGGCTTCGATTCTTTACCAACGTGTCTCATGAATTTCGAACTCCGCTTACCTTAATATTAGCCCCGTTGGAAAAATTATTAGAAGATTCTTCGTTGCCTGAATCGGTTCACCATTCATTAAAAATTATTGAAAAAAATTCGAGACGGTTATTGATGCTAATTAACCAGCTTTTAACTTTTAGGAAGATAGAAGCCGGAAAATTGGAGGTGAAAGCGTCGAAAGGGGAATTGGGCCTGTTTTTGAAAGAAGTATTTCATGCCTTTGATGGATTAGCCTTGGATCATAAGATTAAATATATGTCCAATATTGACATTCCGACAGGAGAGTATTGGTATGATGGAGAAAAGCTGGAAAATATATTATATAATTTGTTATCCAATGCTTTTAAATTTACACCATCGGGGGGTGAGATTTCCTTTTTTGCACAGGTGGATGAAGAAAAAACCGGGAAAGTTCTTATCATTAATATAGTCGATTCAGGACCTGGAGTTGAAGAGGAAAAAATCGAAAAGATTTTTGATCGTTTCTACCGGGATAGCCGTATGTTGCAAAGGGCTCCCGGCAGTGGCATTGGTTTGGCGTTGACAAAGGAATTAACCGAAGCACTGCATGGCAAAATTTGGGTTGAAAATGGGATAAAAAGGGGAGCTTCCTTCAACGTCAAGATTCCATGTGATTACAATAGTTTTTCATACGACCAAATACATGAGAAAAATTCAGTTTTGTTTTTATCGGATGAGATACGAGATAAGGTTAAAGTTATCAGGGATGAATTGGCTGATATGAATAGTGATAAGAAAATATTGGAAAAGTCCGATGAAAATAAACTGGTGATTCTTGTGGTGGAGGATAATCGGGAATTGGGAAAAGTTATCAGGGATTCATTAAAATTAAATTATAATGTAGTAGAGGCCATTAATGGTAAAGAGGCTTATGATTTTGCCAAGGAAAATCAAGTTGATTTAATTATTAGTGATATTATGATGCCGATGATGGATGGTATCGAACTTTGTCAACAGATTAAAAACAATCTTTATACAAGTCACATTCCGGTCATTTTGCTTTCAGCCAGGACCCTAATTGAACATCAATTGGAAGGGATAAAGAGTGGTGCTGATGATTATGTTTCTAAGCCTTTTAGCATGAAGTTGTTGGAAGCCAGGGTTGAGAATTTAATTGAGAGTCGTAAAAAATTGCGGGCACTATTTGAAAACAAAACTCCTCTGAAGAATATTGAATGTGATTCCTTTTCCCTGCTTGATCAACAATTTGTAGAAAAAGCGAATAAAGTATTGGAAGAGAATTTTACGAATTCTGATTTCTGTGTGGAGAGTTTTGCCAGAATGATGTTTGTTTCCAGAAGTTTACTGTATAAAAAACTAAAAGCATTAGCAGGTCTTTCGCCCAATGATTTTATCACCGTATACCGGTTGAAAAGATCCCTTGAGTATTTAAGTAATGGGCTCCCATCTGTTAATGAAGTGGCGTATAAAGTTGGGTTTAACGATCCAAAATATTTTAGCCGGGTGTTTAAGAAATTTTATCATGAAACTCCAAGTGAGTTTATTAAAAAGAAGAAAAAAACTATTTGAAATTAATTCGAACAGGGGAAAATTCATTTCTATCCCATTTGAGGTTGATTTAGCATGTTAAGTGAACGTCGTATCGGGAGATTAGGAGGATTATCGCCAAAATTATTTGTGATGTGGTTGATAAGAGTGTACGAGAATTTTCAAACCCTAAAAGGGATATTAATAGTTTTTGAAATATGAATTATTAATAGATTTCGATTGATGGTTCTTGAAATGAAAGTTTTTTTTAAAAACTATTTTAAAAGTAGAAAATACTTTTTAATTTAGTCGCATCAAAATTGAAGAAAATTACTGGAAGAAAAAGAATAAGAAATAAAAGATTAGAATGGAATTAACTGATTTATATAAAGGGTATGCGAAGCATTATTTGGCAGTTGATTGCGTGATATTTGGATATGAAGATTATGAACTCAAGTTGCTGCTTCATCGCCGCCTCTTTGAGCCTCAAAAGGGAGGCTGGTCACTGATGGGCGGATTTTGTGGAAATGACGAGACTCTTGAAATGGCTGCGATTAGAGTATTGGAGCATACCACCGGTTTAAAAGATATCTATTTGGAGCAGGTTCAAGCTTTTTCAGAAGTGGACAGGGATCCTGCCGCACGAGTTGTATCCGTGGCCTTTTATGCGCTTATTAGGATTGATCAACACGATGCAGAAAAGGTCAAAAATAATGGGGCTCAATGGTGGCCTGTTAATGAAATACCGTCTTTGATTTTTGACCATCAGGAAATTGTGCGCAAAGCTAAAGAACGGTTGCAAATGAAAGCAAGTTTGGAACTGGTGGGGAAGGAATTGTTGCCCGATAAATTTACGCTGATGCAACTTCGACGATTATATGAGGCCATTTATCAGAGGGAATTGGATCCGGGAAATTTCAGAAAGAAAGTGCTTTCTCTAAATGTTCTTGAAAAAACCAATACCAAAAATACAACGGAATCCAAAAAAGGTGCTTTTAATTACCGGTTTCGGGACGATTCAGATCAGATTAACGGACAGGAACGTGTTATTAAATTATAACTTGAAATTAGTACGGACTTTATAAAAAAAAGATGATGAAAGATTTAAAAAACTTCGAAGTCTGGTTTGTTACGGGAAGCCAGCATTTATATGGAGATGAAACATTAAAACAAGTAGATGCTCATTCGAAAACGATTGCAGAAGCACTTGGTCAATCTGCAGATATTCCTGTTAAAGTAGTTTTTAAACCGGTGGTAACCACTCCCGAGGCTATTTATAATGTATGTATGGAAGCCAATGGAAATGACAATTGTATTGGTTTGATGACTTGGATGCATACTTTTTCTCCAGCCAAAATGTGGATTTCTGGGTTGAAAACATTGCAAAAACCGATGATGCATTTGCATACCCAGTTCAACAGGGATATTCCATGGTCCGAAATCGATATGGATTTTATGAATCTTAATCAATCAGCTCATGGTGGCCGTGAATTTGGTTTTATGGTGAGTCGCATGCGTATTAATCGGAAAGTGGTGGTTGGCCATTGGCAAGATACTGAGGTACATCGTCAAATTGGTGTTTGGACCCGTGCAGCAGTTGGGGTTCATACCATTAAAAATATGAAAGTGGCACGATTTGGTGATAATATGCGCAATGTAGCCGTTACTGAAGGGGATAAAGTAGAAGCCCAAATCCGATTTGGAATGGATGTTAAAGGTTTTGGGATCTGCGATTTGGCAGATGTTATTGCGACCATTCAAGACCACGAAATTGACGCGTTGTGTGCAGATATTGAAAAGAAATATGTTGTATCTGATGAACTAAAAAAAGGTGCCTCAAAACATGAATCGCTGAGAGAGTCGTGTCGCATTGAATTGGGGCTTAGAAAATTTCTTGAAGAGGGCGGATTTTCTGCGTTTACAACGACCTTTGAAGATTTGCACGGATTGAAGCAACTACCTGGTTTTGCCGTGCAACGATTGATGGCTGATGGATATGGTTTTGGCGCGGAAGGCGACTGGAAAACTGCCGCCTTGACTCATGTGATGAAAGTAATGGCAACTGGTCTGGAGGGTGGAACTTCATTTATGGAAGACTATACCTATCACCTTGACCCTACAGGACAAAAAGTATTGGGAGCTCATATGTTGGAGGTTTGCGAATCAATTGCAGAGGATACGCCACGTGTAGAGCTCCATCCACTGGGCATAGGAGGAAAAGAAGATCCTGTTCGTTCTCGGTTTTCAGTAGCCCCGGGACCTGCCATCAATGCTTCATTAATGGATATGGGGAATCGATTCAGACTGGTGGTGAATGCCGTTGAGGTTGTTAAACAAGAGCATGAAATGCCAAATCTTCCTGTTGCCAGTGCCTTGTGGGTGCCAAAACCGGATTTAAAAACGGGAGCTACAGCCTGGATATTAGCTGGCGGAGCTCATCATACTGTTTTCAGTAAAGCCTTGAATGCAGAATTTATGGAAGATTTTGCTGAAATGGCCAATATTGAATTCCTTCGAATTGATGAAGGTACCACCATTAGTGATTTCAAAAAAGAAATAAGATGGAATGACCTGTATTACCATTTGAGTCAGGGAATTTAATATAATATTCATTCAAAAACGGACAAATTATGGAATCAGCTTTTGCAACGCTTGACTGGATAATATTTGCAGTATATGCATTTGTTATTTTGGGAATGGGGTTACTCATTTCTAAAGGGAAAAAAGGAGTTCAAAAAACCGCCCAGGATTATTTTTTAGCAAATAAGTCGCTGACATGGTGGGCTATAGGTGCTTCTTTGATTGCTGCCAATATTTCAGCAGAGCAATTTATCGGGATGTCGGGTTCAGGGTATGCCCTAGGAATCGGCATCGCCTGTTACGAGTGGATTGCAGCAGCATCCCTGATTGTGATCGCTAAATATTTTATCCCCATTTTCATTGAAAAGAAAATTTATACCATGCCCCAATTTTTGGCGCAGAGGTATTCCCGGGGTGTTAGTACAGCTTTTGCAATTTTTTGGTTGTTGGTGTATATCTTTGTTAATCTTACTTCCATAACTTATATGGGCGCTTTGGCTATGCAGACCATTTTAGGCATTCCGTTAATGTATGGCATTGTTGGGTTAGCTTTGTTTTCAGGTATTTATTCAATATATGGCGGGTTGAAAGCGGTAGCTTGGACAGATGTTGTTCAAGTAATCTTTTTAATTTTTGGAGGACTCGTGACCACTTATGTGGCTTTGGATGCTGTTGGAGGATTGGAAGGAGGACCCATAGCCGGTTTTAGGAACTTATTTGAAGGTGCTCGTGATCATTTTCACATGATAGCTACTCAGGATAAGCTTCCAGAAGTATTTAAAGATCTTCCCGGTTTAGGCATTATTTTAGGGGGAATATGGCTGACCAATTTCGGATATTGGGGTTTTAATCAGTATATTATTCAGAAAGGGTTAGCCGCGAAATCAATTCCGGAAGCTAAACGGGGCTTGCTCTTTGGTGCTTACCTGAAAATTTTAATTCCTTTGATTGTCGTCATTCCCGGGATTGCCGCTTATTATCTCGATATGAATACAGCTACTCAGTTGGTCGGGAAACCTGACGAGGCTTATCCATTTCTGTTGGCAGAACATATGCCAGTGGGGGTGAGAGGTGTTGCTTTTGCAGCTCTTGCCGCAGCAATTGTTTCATCATTAGCGTCCATGATTAATTCCACTTCAACGATTTTTACGGTTGATATCTATAAACCTTATTTTAATCCGAATGCTACCGATAAACAACAGGTGCTTGTAGGAAGGATCGTTGCTTTTGCGGCTTTATTCATAGCTGTATTCATTGCACCAATGCTGAACAATCTAGGGCAGGCCTTTCAATATATTCAGGAATACACCGGTTTTATTTATCCGGGTGTTGTAGTTGTGTTTTTTATGGGCTTGTTCTGGCGGCAGGCGACCAATCGTGCCGCTCTTTGGACGGCAATTCTCACCTTGCCTTTAGGGTTCGGGTTTAAATTTGGATTTCCGGATATGCCATGGATGATGCGTATGGGATATGTTTTTGTGGTTCTTGTTTTTGTGGCAACCATTATTACCTTTTGGGACAAAAAAGTTTGGACCACTGATACATCACATGTGGTTCGTCCGGGTTTTATCCGTGGCGGATATATTATGATTGCCCTTGGTGTTATCTCTGCCATCATCGGATTTGTGGGTATTAATATCGAATACCTGAACAACTTGGGTGTTGAGAGTATCTTTATGTTGGCTGCGGCATTCTTATTTGTTGGAATCATTCTCATTTCTAACGAAAAGATTATTGCAGCGGACAAAATGGCTATTGAAACGGGTACGGAAAGCTTTAAAACGGGTAAAGCCTTTAATATTGGAGCAGTGGGAATTATAGTTATTCTTGCTTTATTGTATGGTGTTTTCTGGTAAAAAAAGTTAGAGGAATGGACTTAAAATTGTTGAAAGAAGAAGTATATCAGGCTAATTTGGATTTGGTTCGTCACAACTTGGTTATTTTTACCTGGGGAAATGTTAGTGCCATTGACCGTTCCACAGGACTCGTTGTAATCAAGCCCAGCGGAGTGGCTTATGACGAAATGAAGGCTGAAGACATGGTTGTTGTGGACCTTGATGGCAATGTGGTTGAAGGAACACTTAAGCCTTCGTCTGATACCCCTACTCATATTGAATTGTACAAACATTTTTCTCAAATAGGTGGAGTGGTTCATACCCACTCTACCTATGCTACGGCATGGGCTCAGGCTGGTAGAGATATTCCAATATTAGGAACTACGCATGCCGATTATTTTGCCGATGATATCCCTTGTACAAGGGATATGAGCCAGGAAGAAATAGAAGGGCAATACGAAAAAGACACTGGAACGGTGATTGTGGAAACCTTTAATGGGATAAATCCTAATCATATTCCAGGAGTTATTGTTAAAAATCATGGCCCTTTTTCCTGGGGGAAAGATGCTCATGAGGCGGTTCACAATAGTGTGGTTTTGGAACAAGTAGCTAAAATGGCTTTTGTTAGTTTGTCGGTAAATCCAAAGTCTACCATGAACCCTTTATTGACCAAAAAACATTTCGACAGAAAGCATGGTGCTAATGCTTATTATGGACAGTCATAGTGGGTTGAACCTGACCTGTTTGTTGTTCATGACAAGAACATTGACAATAAGTATTATGCGGGTATCATCAGGCCAATGAATTAAACAAATTTTATGCTGATGAATGAAGCATTGTGAAAAAATGATTAAATATTGAGAATGATGAGTTCAAAGAAATATGTTATAGGGTTGGATTATGGCTCAGATTCTGCACGGGCTGTAATTGTGGATACGCAAACCGGAGAAGAAGTCTCCCAATCGGTTCAGTATTATCCCCGTTGGATGGAAGGTAAATACTGTAATCCTGCGAGCAATCAGTATCGGCAGCATCCTCTCGATTATATTGAAGTGCTTGAAAACACCGTCAAAAATGCCTTGAAAGAGGCTGGAAGAGAGGTTGCCCAAAATGTTGTAGGATTATCTTTCGATACGACAGGAAGTACGCCCGCATTGGTGGATGATTCAGGTGTTCCACTGGCGATGCGTCCTGAGTTTGCAGATAATCCAAATGCCATGTTTATTTTGTGGAAAGACCATACAGCCGTAAAAGAAGCGGCTGAGATTAATGAGCTGGCAAAGAAGTGGAAGGAAGATTATACCAAGTATGAAGGTGGGATTTATTCCTCTGAGTGGGTCTGGGCTAAAGTGCTCCATGTATTACGGGAAGATAAGGCTGTTCGCGAAGTTGCTTTTTCATGGATTGAACATGCCGATTGGATGCCGGCTCTGATTACCGGAACCGAACGACCTGATAAAGTGGTTAGAAGTCGATGTGCTGCCGGTCATAAAGCCATGTGGCATGAGAGTTGGGGCGGACTTCCTCCTGAAGAATTTTTAACCAGCCTTGATCCATTGTTGAAAGGGTTTCGGGATCGATTGTATAGAGATACCTGGCCAAGTGACAAAAAGGTTGGAACACTAACCCCTGAATGGGCTGAACGATTAGGGCTTACGACAGAGGTGGTGGTTGGTGTCAGTGCCTTTGATTGCCATATGGGAGCTGTTGGAGGAGGCGCTACTCCTAACGTCTTGGCAAGAGCTATTGGGACGTCTACTTGTGATATTATGATCGCTGATTATGATCAGATAGGAGAAAAATTGATTGCCGGTATTTGTGGTCAGGTTGATGGTTCCGTGGTCCCGGGCTATATTGGACTAGAAGCAGGGCAATCCGGGTTTGGTGATATTTATGCCTGGTTTAAAAATGTATTGGCTTGGCCGTTAAACAGTATTCTCTCTGAAAGTCAACTTCTCAATGAAGAGACCAAACAAAAGGTGATTCGTGAAGCCATCGATCAAATAATTCCCCGGTTGAGTGAAGAGGCAATGAAAATACCCGTTGAGGAATCTACGATCTTGGCTACCGATTGGATGAACGGACGAAGAACGCCAGATGCCAATCAGGAAGTTACGGGATCAATTGTGGGGTTGACACTTGGTTCTTCTGCCCCAAGGATATTCAGAGCATTGGTGGAGGCCACAGCTTTCGGTTCTAAGGCAATTGTTGAACGATTTCGGGAAGAAGGAGTAGAATTAAAAGGTGTTATTGGTTTGGGGGGCGTAGCCCGCAAGTCGCCTTTTGTTATGCAAACCTTAGCTGATGTCCTGAATATGCCGATAAAAGTGGCGGCTACAGAGCAAACCTGTGCCGTAGGAGCGGGAATGTTTGCTGCCGTTGTGGCTGGGATTTATTCCAATGTTGAAGAGGCTCAAAAACATATGGGACGGGGATTTGAAAAAGAGTATTTCCCAAATCCCGAGAATGCTGAAAAGTATGATGTTATTTATAAAAAATATCTGAAATTAGGGCACTTTACTGAGAAAGAACTTTAGTGAATGAGCCTACTCTCATGGAAGGAGATCAAAAAGGTAGGAAAAGCCAGAAGGTAGAAGTGATTTCTAAATTCTGCGTTCCGGCTTTCCGCCTTTTAACCATAAATTAAAAAACGGATTTTAGATAACAATGAATAATAAGGTTATAGGTTTAGCTTCAGATCATGCCGGGTATGAGATGAAGATAATGGCCAAACAATATCTTGAAGAAAAGGGATTTGAAGTAAAAGACTTTGGTACCCATTCTTCTGAGAGTTCTGACTATGCCGATTATGCGCATCCTTTAGGGAATGCTATTTCCCAGGGTGAAATCAAACGTGGAGTTGCATTCTGTGGCAGTGGAAATGGAATTAATATCACCTTAAACCGCCACAAAGGGGTTCGGTCCGCTTATTGTTGGAATTCAGAAATTGCCCGTCTTGGAAGGGCCCATAACGATGCCAACGTTTGTGCCATGCCGGCACGCTTTCTTGAGCCGGAGCAGGTGAGAGACATTATTGATGTTTTTTTATCTACCAGTTTTGAGGGCGGGCGCCATCAGCGCCGAATTGAAAAAATGGATCTTTAATTATTAATCCGTATTCTCAGGAACCACTACTCTTTCTTGTACTACAGATGTGATTTGGAAAATTCCTAATGCCCCATTGTTGATATTACCGGTAACCGGGATGCCTGAAGGAGGAGTGAACGGATTAAATCCAACTCTGTTTTTTTCGGCGGCTTGAATAAAGTTATAGTATGATTCAGAAATTGATAAGGCAAAAATATCAATGGTATCATTCGGGTCGGCTTCAATATTTCCAAATATCATTACATCCTCCAACCAAATGTTGTTGGTGAGCTGGTCCGTATAGTGTGACCATACTTTAATGGAGTCGTAAAGGTGGTGATTGATGGCATATTTAAAAACGAAACGTTCATTTTCTACTTCATTGTCTTTTAACCATGCCGTAATTTCATAGATGTTTGCATCCTTATCTTCCCATCGATCCGGTTGAATTCGTAAGGAATGGATGTTGACTGGCGGAGGCATCGTTGATTGTGCTTCATAGGTTTGATCATCCAGTTGAATGGTTAATAAGTAGGTGGTGTCTATACCAGGTTTAAAAGTGTCCGGAGCTCGGTAAATGCCGTTTCCAATGTAAGAGAATGGATAGGTGTTTTGTTGGTCTTTCACCGTTATAGTGGCATCTTCAATTATTGGATATTCCGATCCATCCATGTAGGGTGCTGTACGAGTAAGTTCGATCGTTCGGTAATCGGGATGGTTGGCTAAAATGCCATAGACCACGGGAAGGTTTTCATTGAGGTATTCAATGTTGGGATCGAACTTTACTTTTTCACAACAGGATAGAATAAGAAGTATTGCAGGAACCAATAAGACCGGTTTGATAAAGTTATTTAAAGACATGTCTTGTCAGTTTTAAAATTTAAAATTGTAAGTGATAGAAGGAACAATCCGGAACATTACTGTTTTATAGGCATTCATTTTATTGGGTATGTCCGGATCTTCTTCAAATTGTACGGAATAGGCATTGGCCCTGTTGTAAGCATTATAGGCGCCTATATGCCATTCTCCATCCCACTTTCTATGGGGTTTCCTTTTGTTTTTGATCATAATTGACAGGTCAAGTCGGTGATAATCAGGAAGGCGAGCACTGTTTTTTTCGCCAAAAACAGGAAGGCTTGAGTCGGCATGTTTAAAGCGCATGGTAGGGTAAGTGATGGGAGCGCCTGATCGGTAGGTCCAGATAGAGGAGATACCTATCCTGTTGGATAAACGGTAGTTCATAACCAAATTCAGGTTATGGGGAATGTCGTAGTTGGCCGGATATTCCTTTCCATTATTAATGTCAGGCATTTTTCTGCGGGCTTTCGACCATGTATACCCGAGCCATCCCGTCATTTTGCCTTCGTTTTTTCGGATTAAAAATTCAAGCCCATAGGCATAAGCTTTTCCAAATCGGATCTCCTTTTCCAATTGATCGTTCAACATCAAGTCAGCATTGGCATCAAAGTCGATCTGATGATCCATCCATTTGTAGAAAGTTTCCAGTGATGCTTCGTATCGATTATTATAAAAATTTCTGAACCAACCAATAGATATCTGATCGCTTTTTTGAGGTTGAACATATTCCGATGCAGGAAACCAAACATCCAGGGGTGTCCCGGCGGTGGAGTTGGAGGCCAGCTGGATATATTGATAGGTTCGACTGTAAGAGGTTTTCAAAGAGTTTTTATCATTGATCAGATATCGGGCACTAAATCTAGGCTCTAATCGTATGTATGTGTTGAAAATTTTATTGTTTTTGTAAAAAGTGGTATCTGTTACTTCAAAGTCCTTATTTATTGAATAGACGGTTGCTTTGCCAATATTTTGAAACGCGGAGATTCTTAATCCCCCATTTATGTTTAGTCTATCATTTGCTTTTTGTTCAACCAGTAGGTAAACACCATGTTCGAGCGCTTTATTGTTAGATACCTTAAAATCGCTGGTCTGATTAGATACTTCAAAGCGTCCGGGCTGAATAAAGTGACGCGTCGACTGGAGACCAAATCGGATTATGGTAGGGGGCGACAAAAACCAGGTGAAATCATACTTAGCACTTAAGTTTTCCAGATAAGAAGTCCAATCAAAATTAGGATTTCCTTCATTTATTTCAACTTGGTAATTATATTTAGAATAGAGTAGGGTGAAGTTGGAAAAGATTCGGTCGGAAAACAGATGATTCCATCTAAGAGTTAAGGTTGCATTTCCCCAGTTCATTCCAAAATCGTCAGCATATCCGTAGGCGTCCTTTCCGAAATAGCCTGAAAGGAAGATTCGGTTGTTGCTGTTGATTTCGTAGTTGGCTTTGGCATTGAGGTCGTAAAAATAAAGAGTGTTGTTATTTATGGCTGAGTCGGACGATAGCTTCAGGAACATATCGGCATAGGTTCGACGACCGGATATCATGAATGAACCTTTGTCTTTCTTGATGGGAGCTTCCAAGGTTATACGACTAGAGATGATGCCTATTCCTCCTTCAGCTTTGAATTCCTTGTTGCTGCCATCCCGCATTCTTACGTCCAGCAAAGAAGAAAGTCTTCCGCCAGCCGAGGCGGGGATGTCGCCCTTGTAAAGCGTGACATCTTTTATGGCATCCGGATTGAAAACCGAGAAAAACCCCATCAGGTGACTGGGACTGTAAACCGTGGCTTCGTCGAGCAGCACTAGATTTTGATCGGTGCCTCCCCCTCTTACACTGAAGCCACTGCTTCCCTCAATAGGAGTCTGAATGCCCGGCATCATTTGTATGGATTTCATGACATCTGATTCTCCTAATAATACAGGCATGGTTTTTATTGTTTTGGCATCCATTTCCACCATGCCGGTGCGAGTGTTTTCAATGTTATGGTTTCCTGCTCTTCCCGTTATTTCAACTGCATTTAGCTCAATGCTTTTGGGCGCTAACTCAATGTTCAGTTTTTGATTCGTCGATATGTGCAATGTTTTTTCCTGATCTTGATAACCTATATAAGAAAACTTAAAGGTGTATTGTCCTTGCGGAATGGTAATTGAATAATATCCATAGGAATTGGTGGCAGTTCCTATATTCAGTTCTTCTATGTAAAGGGTGGCACCGATAAGGGTTTCTCCGGTTTGTTGGTCCTTAATATATCCGCTTAAAGTAAAATTATTTTGAGAATGAGAAGGGGATAGAAATAATAAAAGCATGAAGCTGACAAGGAGAATCCTGATTTTCATATTTTGGGTTGATTACTTTGATTTTTTATCCGCTACTAAATAATAGACAATTAAAATACCCTGCAAATATTTCCGATTAAACCCCGAATTTATGGGCTGAACTGCGAAGTAAGCGTATCGAATATTTTGATACCTTTGCAGGTCCTTTCCTTATTATTAAGGAATGACTGTTGGTTAATTGAGGCGATTAAAAAGATTGATAAATCTTATTCTCAAAGATTCTTAATTCTAATTATCAAATAATTATTGTACTCATTAAATGTGGTTAATACTTACACTGTTTTCTGCCTTTTTTCTGGGATTTTATGACATTTTAAAAAAAGAATCGTTAAAGGAAAATGCTGTCTGGCCGGTTTTATTTTTTGGCGCTTTAGCCAGCACCTTGATTTTTATTCCATTGGTTTTTTTGTCTGAATATGGAATATTGCAGAGTGGTGATATGGTTTTCGTTCCTCGTCTTACTGCACGGGAACACTGGATGGTATTGCTTAAAACCTCCATCGTATTGGTATCGTGGGTGTTTAATTATTTTGCATTAAAACACTTGCCGCTCACCATTGTGGCACCGGTCAGGGCTACAGGTCCTCTCTGGACGCTAATAGGAGCATTGATAATTTTTGGTGAACAATTGAATTTTTATCAATGGGCGGGGATGGTTTTGACTTTATTTTTCTTTTTCCGGTTTTCTACGGTGGGGAAGTTGGAAGGATTATCTTTCCGGAACAATAAATGGATGTGGTTTGTTATTATCGGCACACTTGCCGGAGCCGTAAGTGGGCTATATGATAAGCATATTCTTCGACAAGTGGACCGGTTAGGCGTGCAAGCCTGGTTTTCCTTTTACCAGGTATTGTTATTGTTGCCTGTTTTGTGGTTTGTACGCCGCAAACGACCGGCTCGGGAACCTTTTTACTGGCGTTGGACCATTCCGCTCATCGGTTTATTCCTGGTAATAGCTGACTTTCTTTACTTCTATGCCATTAGCGAGCCGGAATCTCTGATTTCAGTCATTTCCGCCCTTCGACGAAGCAGTGTGGTGGTGCCTTTTATGTATGGAGCCTTGAGATTTGGCGAAAAGAATGTCAGAAAAAAAGCTTTGTATCTGGCAGGTATCTTGGCAGGGATCGTTCTTTTACTGATGGGTTAAAATACAAAAAATACGACAACTCCGGCCACCGCAACAAAGGCGCCGATCACTTCTTTGGAGGTGATCTTTTCTTTGAATATATAGCGGGCAGGTAGTAGAATCATAACTGGCGTTAGTGCCATAAGCGTGGAGGCAATGCCGGTCGATGTGTATTTAACAGCCAGCAAACTGAATGAAACACCCAGAAAAGGACCAAAAAATGCCCCAACAGAGATGCGCTTCATTGCCGATAGATTGTTGAGAGCCATCCAAACGTTGGTCCACTTGTGCAAAATGAAAAACATAAGAGTGAACCCTGCAATACCGGCAATGATCCGAATCTGTGTCGACATAAAAGCGTCCAAATCGCCCATGCCCAGCTTGCTTAATACCAATCCAAGGGCTTGGCCGGAAGCACCGCCAAAGGCCAGAAGCAGTCCTTTGGCCGGATAATTAAAGTGCAGTCGTTTCCCGTTGGCGGGACGATTCAGAACAACAAGTACTATTCCGCTGATGGTTACTATCATTCCCGTCATGCTTACTAAGTTCATTCTTTCCCGCAGTATTAAAAACCCAAATAAGGCTGTAAGGGGAGGGGTTAGCGACATGATAAGCATCGAGACTCTGGCTCCAACCACGACAAAGGCTTGAAATAGCATTAAATCACCTACAACAAAACCTATCAGCCCCGACATGCTTAACCAAAACCACGCATGGTGACTTGCTCCAACGGGCCAAAAGTGTCCCTTGGTAAAAAAGGTGTATGTCCCCAAAAAAAATAAGGCCATTATCAACCGGATGAGGTTGACGGATAAGGAGCCAACTTTTTTTCCCGCCGATTCAAAGGCCATGCTGGTGGCGGTCCAACAAATAGCTGTTACCAAAGCTGATAGTTCCCCAAAATGTGAGTTAAAGTAATCCATCCCGATTTTTATTGAATGATGATCTTTTAGTAACGACAAAGGAAACAATTTTCACGGAAATTCACTATGGTGTCGGATGAACAGGAGTCTTTCATTGTACCCCATTATTTTTGATGAAACGTGACGGTAAGTTGAGACAATGCATGACGGGTATGTATAGGAATCCTTTATTGGTAGGTCGATAAATTGGCGTTTAGATCGATTAAAGGTTGATTATTAATGCCTTTAGAGGTAAAAACTAATACATTTATCTTAAATCGATATTCTCTATATTCATGTGGATATTTTTTACATTAACAAAGTCGTTTCAGAGGCTTTTAAACCATCGTTGGTTGCGTCGGTCAATAATTTCCGTGTGATTAAAACTTGGGGAGTACCAAAGTTTCCAAAATAATTGCTCAAGAAATTGAAGAAACTGTTGGAATTAAGTAATTTTTAATAATTACATTAGCTCTGAAATTGACAATTTATGGGATAGAACGGGCCGGTAAGCAAAAGTCTAACAAATAGAGTACGTGATGGGGCCTTCAGTTTTATCCAATCTTTTTTGAATAAATATTATAAGAATGAGGAGAAAATTATTGATTTTCGGGATTGCACTCGGGATTATTGCAGCAGGATTTATTATTATGATGGTTCTTTTTTCGCTAAAGAAAGTACCCCAAAAGGCACCTCGTCCGCAGGTGGATGTTTATGTGAAGGCAGAAACTGTAAAATACAGGGATCTTCAGGCGGTAATTTATTCCTCCGGACGGTTACATGCCTATAATAAAGTGGTGGTTAGTTCGGAAGTGTCGGGGCGATTGGGAGAAGGAGAAGTGCCTTTCAGGAATGGCCAGAAATTCCGAAAAGGACAGGTTATCGCCAGAGTTATTAATCCTGAGTTCCCATTAAGTCTTAAATCCAATAAAAGTAGCTTTCTTCAAAATCTGGCACTTATCCTGCCAGATCTGAAACTTGACTATCCGGCTTCGTATCCTGCCTGGCAGGCCTTCTTTGAAAAAGTAGATATTGAAAAGCCATTACCTGAATTGCCGGAGCCACAGAGCTCTCAGGAACGTATTTTTTTGGCATCAAGAAATATCTTAAGTAATTACTATTCCATTCTTGCAGATCAGGCTCGGTTGGAAAAATATTCAATAAGGTCGTCTTTTGACGGAGCTTTTAGTGAAATATTTCAAGATGTGGGCGTTGTGGTCAATGTGGGGACGCAGCTTGCCACCATTGTCCGAACCGATTTCTACGAACTCGAAGTCCCGGTAATTGTTGGAGAAGCAAAATTACTGTCCATAGGAGATTCTGTTCTAATATCAGATGAAGCAAACAAGATGGTGAGAAAAGGTACAGTACGTCGTATTGGGTCGGTTATTAATCCATCGTCCCAAGCTGTCAGCGTTTTTGTTTCGTTGCCCGGTGATTCTGCTCTTTTCGATGGCATGTATTTGACGGCTCATTTGTATGGGAAAATGATTTCTTCTGTCATGGAGATGCCCCGCAATGCTGTTTTTAATACCAATCATGTTTATGTGGTTGAAGAGAATAGATTGGTTGAAAAGTCTATTGAAATTGTAAAAAGAAACGACCAGACCTTATACCTGAGAGGCTTGGATGAGGGTGAAGAGTTGGTTGTGGAGCCGTTGTTAAATGTTACCGGGAATCCGATTTATAAAATTCTTCGATAAGTATTATGCGAAAGTTATTAGAGACATTTGTACGATATCCTTTCTATGCCAATTTATTTATTTTGGTTATTGTGGTTGCCGGGACCTCTGGATTTTTGCAATTAAAAAAATCATTCTTCCCGGAAGTGGAAACACGTAATATTTATGTGACAGTGAGCTATCCCGGGGCCAGCCCCAAAGAGATGGAAGAGGGCATTACCGTTCGTATTGAACAGGCCATACGTGGTTTGGTGGGGATTAAGGAGATCAATTCCACCTCGCGGGAAAATTTCTGCCAGGTTAGCATTGAAACTACCGGAGAATATGATATTGATGAGGTGTTGCAGGAGGTGAAAAATGCTGTTGATGGCATTTCGAGTATGCCGGTGGATGCTGAAAGACCTATTGTATATAAGAGACGATCCACCACCCCGGCTATTCGCCTGGGATTATATGGGTCTGCCGACTTGTTAAGGCTCAAAACTTTGGCCCAACGGATTGAGGATGATTTCTTACAGAGCGGGATGATGAGTCAGATCAACATTGGAGGCTATCCTTCCATAGAAATAGCGGTTGAAGTTAAGGAAGATGTATTGTTGCGGTACGGACTGACACATGCTGATATCAGTGCAGCCATTGCACGCAATAACCGGGATATCTCCGGTGGACAGCTCCGTAGTGATGATCAATATTTAATTATTCGCGCGCGTTCACGTACGGTCGATCCTGATGAGATTGCTGAATATGTGGTAACTGCCGATGCCAATGGTCAGCTTATCCGGATTCGTGACCTGGGAAATGTTTTTCTGCAATTTTCAGAAACACCCAGTGGCGCCTGGCTTAATGGGAAAAGAGCTCTCTACCTCACGGTGGATAAATTGATTACAGAAGATCTGGAGGCCATTTCTAACTATGTCAATGAATATGTGGAAGAGTTTAACCGGAAACATGATGACGCAGAACTTATTGTGACATTTGATTTTTTGGATTTGTTAAATTCACGTCTTCATCTTCTATACAAAAACGGAGGCATGGGGCTTTTCCTTGTGATTATTATTTTGGCCTTTTTTCTTAGTTTTCGTTTATCCATGTGGGTGGCATGGGGTATTCCTTCTTCATTTCTGGCCATGTTTGTGGTCGCAGGGATGTATGGTGTCACAATAAATATGATCTCTCTTTTTGGGATGATTTTGGTTGTGGGGATTTTGGTTGACGATGGGATTGTTATTGCGGAGAATATTTTTTCGCATTTTGAGAAAGGAAAATCACCTAAAAAGGCAGCGGTGGATGGCACCATGGAGGTGCTGCCGGCGGTATTAACCTCCGTAATAACTACGATATTGGCTTTTTTGCCCTTGATGTTCATTCAGGGAAATATGGAACGGATGCAGGAGATGGCCTTTGTCGTGGTGGCTAGTTTGGCATTTTCATTAGTTGAGGCAGCACTTGTTTTACCGGCTCATATTGGCAGTCCGCATATATTACAACGGAAGAAGGAGGCTGTCAATTTTGGCAATCGGTTTAGAGATCGGCTGGAGAAATACATTTTTTGGATGCGAAATCGCTTTTACGGAAAGTTACTCTCCATTGCACTTAAGCATAAATATATTGCATTGGCAGTACCTGTGGCATTGATTCTAATTACCACGGGCCTATTTGGAGGGGGATTTATTGCCTCCACCTTTTTTCCTAATATTCCACCCGATAGTTTTAATGTAAATGTGGCTTTTACTCCCGGAGAGGGAGAAAAACAAACCTATGAATATCTTCTTCAATTTGAAAAAGCCGTCTGGAACGTAAACGATTCATTGAAAGAGGAATATAGTGATAGTGCCAATTTTGTGAATTTCACCTATCTGGTTATGGGAAGTGCTTTCGATGGTGACGAAACCGGAACGCATGCCGGCCATATTGCTGTTAATTTGCGCAATCTGGAAGGAAGTGAAATCTCTGCTTTCGACGTGGCCAGCCGGGTTAGAGATTACATCGGGAAAGTGCCTGAAGCCGATAAATTTTCTGTTGCCGGTCGTAATCGTTGGGGAGAACCTGTTTCAATTAGTTTGATGAGTGATAATCTGGAAGAGTTGGATCAAGCCAGAAATTTTCTTTTGGATGAGTTGAATGATATTCCCGAACTTACAGATGTTGTAGATAATGAAGCTCCCGGAGCACAGGAGGTCCGAATCCGGTTAAAACCCAAAGCGTATTACTTGGGGTTGGATATGTATTCTATAATGGATCAGGTGCGTAATGCCTTTTTTGGTGCTCAGGCGCAGCGTTTGCAACAGGGAAAAGACGAAATCAGGGTTTGGGTGAGGTATCCTCCCGACGATCGAAGACAAATTGGTCAGCTGGAGAATATGAAAATTAAAACAGCAGCCGGTGAATTTCCATTGACTGAGCTGGTTACGTATGATCTTGAGAGAGGTCCGGTGGCCATTCAGCACTTCAATGGGAAACGAGAAATGAGGATCGATGCGGATTTGGTGGATCCTTATGAGCCTGTTCCGCCAATCCTGGAAAAAATTAGCAATGAGATAATGCCTCAGTTGCAGGCTCGGTTCCCGGGTGTTTCCTATTACTATCAAGGCCAACAAAAATATGCTACGGAATCGCAAAATGAAATCACTAAGTATTTTATCCCGGCGTTCGCATTGATTATGATTGTGATCATGTTCCATTTTCGTTCGTTTGGGCAGGGATTAATCGTTCTTATTATGGTACCACTGGGATGGATTGGAGCCGTATGGGGGCATGCGCTTCATGGCATTCCGGTTTCAATATTGAGTGTGTGGGGAATGGTAGCCTTGTCGGGCGTGATCGTAAATGATGCGGTAGTCTTTTTGCAAAAATATAATCTATTGATTGGTGAAGGGTATAAAGTGAGGGAGGCCGTTTATGAGGCCGGCTTATCCAGATTTAGGCCGATCGTATTGACCACCTTGACCACAACATTGGGGTTATTTCCCATTATTTTCGAGACCAGTAGGCAAGCGCAGTTTCTAATTCCCATGGCCATGGCACTGGCTTATGGTATTTTGTTTGGTACTGCTTTTATTCTGATGTTTTTCCCGGTCATAATTCTGACACTAAATGATGTCAGAGTTGCATGGAAATGGCTGCTTTCAGGCCGTCGTCCTTCTTCGGAAGAGGTGGAAAAAGTGAACGTTTTTAAACAGCATTCTGTTGAATAAAATATGCTGAATAGTATTTGTGGAAGGTTTATGGTCATTAGAAAAGATATTGGTCATGTTATATTTGGTGATCCCTTTTTAAACTGGGAATCTAATTCATAATGATTGATATCACTGCGTCAAAACCATATTTTTTAAAATCAAAACATAAACGAAAGAGACTTGTGAAAAAGATTTTTTCATACATGATATTGGGGGTATTGTCTGCAATGCCTTTAGTTGCTCAAGAGGACGGAAAGGGGTATACTTTAGATCGCTTAATTGTTGAAGCCCTGGATAATAATTATGACATTCAAGTGAGTAAGGTCGATTTAGAAATTGCCGGCGTTAATAATACCGTTGGAAATGCCGGGATGCTTCCTTCTCTGATGTGGCAAAGCTCATTGAATAACAGTTTTAATGATCGGTATGATGGTGAGAACAGAACCGGTTTTCTACAAAATGGTGTTAGTCTTAACTGGGTTTTATTCAACGGTTTTTCGGCACATATTCGAAAAGATCGGTTGGAATCGCTTGAACAACTTGCGGGCGGAAATCTCTCTTTGGTGGTCGAAAATACTATCCAGGCTGTTGTGATGGCTTATTACCGGACTCTTTTTGTTCAGAAACAATTGTCTTTACTTAAAGAGATTATGGAACTGTCGGCCGACCGACTGAAATATGTTGAAGATCGGCTAGGGCTTGGTGCCGCAACCAGTTACGATGTTTTGCAGGCGCGGACGGCCTACCTGACCGATAAGGCTGCTTATCTGGAACAGGAGGCTGCCGTTACCAGTATGCTTCGTGAACTCAAATATCTTACCGGAATGGAGGATGGGGATGAACTTCAATTATCCGGTGAACTCCAATTTGATGCTCCTGAGTTCAACCTTGAGGTGATGATTTCTCAATTGGAGGAAGGTAACCAAAGTATACGTAATCAATACATGAACTTGGTGCTGCTGGAGCAACAACAGTTACTGGAAAAACGTTCTCGCTTTCCTGCCTTGAGCGCCGCTGCAGGTGCAGGACATAACGTTTATCCGGGGTCTTTGAATAGCTCTTCAGATATTCCAGGTTTTTCAGATGGGTATTTTTCCTATTATGTAAATTTTTCTTTGAGTTTTACGCTTTTCGATGGTAACCGAATTAACCGAAACATTGAGATTGCTCGGATGGAAGAGTCTATCGGACAGATTACCCTTAGAGAGATGAAGCATCGTCTTAGAAATCAACTTCTCAATCTTTTCGATACCTATCGGGTTCGCCAAGAATTGGTGCAGGTGGGTAAGGAAAACATGGAGGCTTCAAGGATTAATATGCAGCTTACTGAGGAAAAGTTTCGTGCCGGTGCCGTCAATTCCTTTAACTTTCGAGATGTTCAATTAAGTTATCTTCAAGCAGCTGTCAGTTATTATCGTACGGTACTAGACCTTATCGATACCCACACCGAATTGGTTCGGATTACGGGGGGTATTGTAGAAGAGTATGATTAGTCGGTAGAATGAAGGCATCGCAGAATTAGGGCTGCACAATCGTATCTTAAATAACAAAACCCCGGTTGGAAATATTTCAACCGGGGTTCTCTCTTCAGGTAACTTCACTTCCTTCAAAAACCCAAAGAAAAGATAGAATGCGTTATTTACAATCGCAATTACCGCCGCAACTGCATTCATGTGATTCATCATTTTTGCAGCCGCAGTTTCCTCCGCAACCACATTGATGCTCATTTGAGTTGACGACGTAACTGTTACCTTGCATTGTGCTTTGATCGTTGTGTTGTCCCATTTTGTATAGCTTTTTAATTCAGTGTGAGACAAAGTAAAGAACAAAATTTGGAAAAAACAAGACAAAAGAGTCCGAAAAGTGATAATGATGCATGAATTTTTATTTTTAACTTATATAATTGGAGTTTTTTCCATGGAAAAATTGTCAATCTGTAATATCTGAACTCTTGAATTAGGGTTGTAGCCTATGTTGCAAACCTAACAGCTTACCATTCGACAAAATATTTATTTCAAGGAGGCAAAAAAGTTATGAAAATGACCAAATTCAGTGATAATTTGATTCTAAAGATTTTAAAGGAATATTAAAATGGGATAGATGCCCATAGTTATTACCGTGTCCTATTGAATAGTTCGGATTTCGTTTCTTGAAAAAGGATGAGTGTCAATATGCCACCAAATATCAATAGGAGTAAACTGAACCTGTTAAGGGGCTATAAATAGCCTTGTATCTCAGAATGCTATTGACAAAACCAATTTGTGTCATAAATCAGCATCTAGAATTTTTGTTCCTGAAAAGAAATATAACTATTGGGTTGTTGATCTATTATGTGTCAGTTTATTAATTTCCATTTTTTGAGTTATGCTTCAATGGACGGATAGATCATTAAAAGAGATGCCTCGCTGTTCGAATTTTTATCTTTAATGTGGATTCTTGTGAGAAAAGATTGTTTTTTAGAGTATTATTGCTTTGATGCCAAGTCCCATAGGTGGAATATGGCAGGTTGCCAAACCAGAAGTTTGGAAACCTAAAAACAGGCATCCGAAACTCAAAATCTTATAACTCATCTTTTCCTGATAGGTCCAACAGATCATTATCCCTCATCCACTTCAAACCTCCGGTAGCATTTTCGTGTTTTTCAAAATTATTTTATTTTTAAACCACGGTTATCCCGGGAAATATATATACCTCTTTTAAACCAACGTTCATTGACATAAATTTCTCTGTCGCCTTCAACCTGCGCCATCCCTTCAGTCCGAAAAGCACTTATCAGCTAACTCAAGGCTCCACCGATAACCTGATGGATTACGGTAAGCCCGTCCAGGGAACCGCATTGTGGAAGTATCAGTGGGATTTGATACACGATCCGGAGAAGATTGTGTTTGCGTGGGGGCAGGAAGAAGAGGAGGGGGCTTTGATCGATTTCCATCCCATTACTAAACTGACAAAAGAAGAATTTCCAGTTCAAACCGGTGG